>NZ_SRLV01000018.1:0-118567 GCF_006518205.1 Myxococcus sp. CA005
GTATAAGAGACAGGGGGAGGCGGACGCCCGGGCGCCAAGCTCGGGGATGCTGCGGGCTTCCGGGGGCCGCCTTCACCGGCGCGCCACCTTGGCCTGCGTGCGGGGTGGTTCGCGGGCGCTGTCTTCACTGGCGCGTCGCTTGGGCGCGCAGCGGGATGATGAGCGGGAGCCCGGCGCGCCATGGGCCGCGGACCGTCATTTCCGCTGCACGTGACAAGGGCCGCTGCGATGGCACGAAATGCCCACTCACACGGAGCCGCACGCAGGCGAGCGCACCGTGGCCGACGTTGAGTGTGCCGCCGCTCCTCCGTACCGTGTCAGGTCCATGCGCCGTTGGCTTCCGCTCGTTCTGCTGCTGCCTGGAATTGCCTGCACGCCGCCTCCCGGCCCGGAGGACACCTCGCCCGATGCCTCTCTGGCGAGAGTGGCCGCGCCCCGGGGCGCGGAGGAACGCGGTAACACACCGAGTGTATCTGTGTCGGCATCCAGGGCCGCGGTGTTCGACGGCGGCGCTGGCCCAGGGACGCCAGGGGACGGCGTGGAGGTCCGCGCACCTCACGCCGATAGCAACGCTCCTGGGGACCTCCCCGCGGATGCCCGGCGCACGGCAGCGGATGCGCTGTTCGCGGCGTGGCAGCGCACCGCGGCGGATGGGGGGACTGACGGCGGCGTTGATGGTTCGGCCGAGGCGGCGCTGTCTCCGCCGCTCCGCACGCATGACGATGGGGCGGCCGAGGCGCGCGACGAGGTGCCGGCGCTGACCATCGACCCCGCGCTGGACGACCTTGCCCAGTCCGAGGAGGAAGAGGACACGCCGGGCGGAGAGGAGCTCCCCCTGCCCGAGCAGCTCACGGTCATCCCGGATGAACTGCACCCGGGCGAGGAACTGGTGCTCGGCCCGGACGGCGAGCCGCTCGAGGACACGGGGTTGGTGCTCGAAGACGTCGACCCAGGACTGGAGCCCGTGAGCGGCGCGGATGACGGAGGGACGTACGCCGTGCCCTTCGCTCCGGACGCGGGCTCGCTGCGGGTGCGCCGCTCCATCGTGGTCCGCCAGGAGCCTCGGCAGGACGCACCGGCACTGGGCACCGTGGCGCAGGACATGCGCGTGCGCTGGCAGGGCGAAACGGCGGTGCGCGGCCCGGACTGCGAGGCGTGGATTCAGATTGAACCGCGCGGCTGGGTCTGCGAGCGCTACCTGGAGCCCAACTTCCGCGAGCCCCGCGTGCGCGAACTCCCCAAGCTGCGCGAGGGCGAGCTGACGCCCGGCATCTACGCCCGTGTCGTAGGCAAGCGCGTGCGCGCCTATCCCAGCCTCGCCCTGGCGCGCGCCCGGCGAAAGGGCGTGCTGCTGAAGGGCTCCGTATCCGTACAGCTCCGCGGGCAGGTCCGCATCCGCCGCAGGACGTACTGGCGCACCACCGACGGCCAGTACCTGGAAGCGCGGGTGCTGCGCGAGTACCGGCCGTCCTCCTACGAAGGCGTGAACGCGGAGGCCATCGCCGAGCTGCCGCCGACATTCGCCTGGGCCCAGTCCCGCACGCGCCCCTTCGCCGCCGTGGAAGTACGGACAGCGCCAGACGCGAAGGCCGCCCGCGAAACGGTGCTGCCACCACGCACGCTGGTGGCAGTGAAGGAGCTGTCCGAGGACGGCCACTGGGTGAGCATCGCGGAGGACCAATGGGTGGCGCGAGACGACCTGCACGTCGCCTGGTTCTCACACGCGCCGCCGCAGGTGGAGCCCGGCTCTCGCTGGCTGGACGTGGACCTGGATGCCCAGGTGCTGGTGGCCTACGAAGGTGAGCGGCCGGTGTATGCGACGCTCATCTCCTCCGGGAAGCAGGGCACGGACACGCCGGAGGGCCTGTTCCGCATCTGGATCAAATTCGCGGAGGCCGACATGACAGGCAGCGGCACCGCCGGCAACGACACCTACCGCGTGGCCACGGTGCCCTGGACCATGTTCTTCCAGGACGACTACGCGCTGCACACGGCCTACTGGCACGACCGCTTCGGCCAGCCCATGAGCCATGGCTGCGTCAACCTGTCGCCGAAGGACGCCCGTGCGCTCTATGCCTGGGCCGCGCCGCAGGTGCCCGTCGGTTGGTCCATGGTCCACGCGACGGAGGACGCGCCGGGCTCGTGGATTCGCATCCGCGGTCAGGCCCGGCCGACGGGCAAGCCGCGCAGGGTGGCGGTCGCCGCGACGCAGGGGGGCGCGCCGTAGCGGTCAGCTCACCACGGACACGGTGACGCGGCGCCGGTGCGGTGAGGTCCGGTGCTCCCAGACGTAGACGCCCTGCCACGTCCCCAGGTCCGCGCGGCCGTCCTTCACGGGGATGTTCAGCGCGTTCTGCGTGAGGACGGTGCGCACGTGCGCGGGCATGTCGTCCGGCCCCTCCGCGTCATGGACGAAGAGCGGGTCTCCGTCCTTCACCAGCCGCGAGAAGAAGGACTCCAAATCCCGGCGCACGTCCGGGTCCGCGTTCTCACACAGCAGCAGGGACGCGCTCGTGTGATGAAGGAACACGGTGCACAGCCCCTGGCGAGCGCCGCTCTCCGCGACGGCGCGCTGGACGTCCGCGGTGATGTCGGTGAAGCCGCGGCCCCGGCTGGACACCGTGAGCTCCTTCGCGTGGAACATGGCTCAGCGTCCTCCCAGCCGCGCGGCGAGGAACGCGGCCAGGGCCTCCAGTTCCTCGGTGACGATGGCGTGCGGCATGTCGTAGGCGTGGAAGTCCACGGTGAGGCCCGATGCCACGAACAGGTCCCGCAGCCGCTCGGCGCTGCCAAGGGGCAGCAGCGGGTCGTAGCGCCCGTGGGCCTGGAACACGGGCAGCCCCGTGCGGCCCTGGGCGCGGGGGCGCCACTCCGGCTCCGACGTCAGCGTGCCGGAGAGGATGCACAGCCCGGCGGGCGGCTCATCCAGGCGCAGGGCCACGTCCGTGGACACCATGCCGCCCTGGCTGAAGCCGCCCAGCACGATGCGCCCGTAGGGCAGCTTCATCGCGGCGCACAGCGCGTCCACGGTGCTCATCAGCGCCCTGCGCGCGGCGGGCATGCCCGGCGGCACGTCGCGCGCGAACTGCTCCCAGTCGCGCTGCTCCCCCCGCATCACCGCGTCGGGCAGGGGGAACCAGGCGCGCCCTCCGTGCGCCCAGGCCATGGGCCCGCCGGGGAAGACGAACCGCACGCGGTCCGCCAGCGCCGGCTGGAACGCCATCAACTCCGGCCCCAGGGGCACCAGGTCGGTGGCGGGCGCGCCCAGGCCATGGGAGAGGACGACGACCAGTTCGGGCGTCGCGCCCTCGGGGAGCGCGTCGATGACGTGGCAGTCCAGCTCACCCAACCGTGTGGCCACGTGGCGCAGGGCGCGTTCCATCGTCAGTTCCCGCTGCCGGCCGGGGCCTGGTCGCTCATCGCGATCTTCTGGATGACGACCGGCTCCAGGGGCTTGTCGCGCGGGTCGCGCTGCACGTTGGAAATCTTCTCCACCACGTCGTAGCCCGACACCACTTCACCGAAGATGGTGTGACGGTTGTTGAGGTAGTCCGGCGTGGAGGTGGTGATGAAGAACTGGCTGCCGTTGGTGCCGGGGCCGGCGTTGGCCATGGCCAGCAGGCCCTTCTTGTCGAAGGTGCGGCCGCTCTGGAACTCGTCCTCGAAGCGGTAGCCCGGGTCGCCGCGGCCGGTGCCCGTGGGGTCGCCGCCCTGAATCATGAAGCCCGGAATCACCCGGTGGAAGATGACGCCGTCGTACAGCGGCTTGCCCTCCACGCGCTGGCCCGTCTTCGGGTCCGTCCAGGCCTTCTCGCCCGTGGCCAGGCCCACGAAGTTGGCCACCGTCTTGGGGGCATCCTTGGAGAAGAGGCGCACGACGATGGCGCCCTGGTTCGTTTCGAGGGTGGCGTAGACGTCCTGGCCCGCCTGGACCTTCTTCGTCCATTCACCCGAGGCGGCCTCGGCGGGGGGCGCCGCGGCCGGCACCTCGGCGGCGGAAGGCGCCGTGGGCTTCGCCGGCGTCGTCGCGGAAGGCGGGGTACCACCCCCCATGGATTCCTTCTTGTCGGAGTCCTTGCAGGCGGTGAGGGTAAGGCAGAGGAGGACAGTCGTCAGGAATTGGGTCCGCATGGCGCGCGGACCTTAGCCCCTTTTCCAATGGATTCCAGGGGCTTACGGGGTCATCGGTCGGCATCTGTCAGATACCGGGAGTGAAAATCAGTAAGGTCTGTGAGTCTGGACGCAACAAATGGCCAGAAAGCCCGATGATCCGGGTAACGCTACAAAAAAGCCCTTCAAATTCCCGTAGGAGCACACTCCATGGCGCCTCCGATTCGCCGCAACGAGCCCCGTCCCGTCCCGCCGCCTCCCGTGACGGCGCGTCCGACTCCGCCGCCTCCGCCTCCTCCTCCGGCGCGCGCGGAGGCCCGTCCCGGGCAGTCCGACCGGTTCGAGGACGCGCACAACCGCGTGACGCAGGCCGCCACTGGGCTCCGCTCTGTCTCGGATGCCGCGGTCGCCACGCAGGTGCGTGACGCCTTCGGGCCCCGCCGCTTCGGCCCCGTCAACCTGCCGGGTGGCAATGGCCCCGTCGTCGAAGGGGCGAACACCCGCCTCGCGCGCGGCGCCGGTGCCGTCAGCCTCGCGGCCAACGTGGCGCAGCTTCCCACCGGAGCCGTCGAGACGTTCCGTGACGTGCGCGATGCGCTTCGCAACCCGACCGAAGCGAACGTCCGTGAGGCGGTGGGCACCGCCTCGGGCACGCTCTCCACGGGGCTGATGGCGGCGCGGGATGGCCTGAGCCTCGCGGGCAATGTCAGCAACTACCGCGCTGCCACCGACGCGGCTCGCACCGCCTTCACCGCCGCGGCCCCGGATGCCTCGCGTGCCGCCGCCAACCGCGTGGCCACCACCGCCGCCAACACCGCGCTGGAAGGTGCGTCGCGTCAGGTCGTGCGCCGCGCGGCCGCCGAGGTCGCCGAGCGCGGACTCGAGGGCGCCGCCCGCACCGCTGGCACCGCCGCGCGCGCCGCGGTGCAGGGCGGTGGCACCGCGGTGGCGCGTGCCGCGGGCCGCTTCACCCCGGGCCTCAACGTCGCCATCGCCGCGGCGGACACCGTGGCGGCCGTGAACACCATCACGGACCCGAACGCTTCGGCTGGAAAGAAGATTACCGCTGGAGTGACGGCGCTGGGGTCCATCGCCGCTGCCACCAACATCCCGGTCGTGAGCCAGGTGGGTGCGGCCGTCTCCACCGTGTCCGGCTTCATCGGCTCCTTCTTCTAGGAAGCGCCGCGTCGTCAATCTCAACGCTCCGGGGGGCTTCGGTCCTTCCGGAGCGTTGTGCTATCCGAGGGGGACGGAGCGAGAGACCATGACGACCCATGACGATTCGCAGGGCGGTCGTAAGAATGCCCGTTCGCTGGCTGAGCTTCATGCGCTCGGCATCATGAAGAAGATGCCGGCGGCGCTGCAGCTCGACAGCACCGAGCCGGTGGAGCTTCCCACGGTGGAGGCGCCTTCCCTGGAGGGGGTGTCGGTGGCCCAGGTGGCGCCTGCGCCATTGACGGAGCAGGAACTCGTGGACCGCTTCGATGCGCTCCGTCGCCAGCACGCAGACGTCCGCGAGCGTCAGCCGGGCGAGGATGTGGCGCTCGAGGACGACGCGCTCGTGGACGTGCTGGGCTTCGCCAACAACCGGCTGATGCCCTTCTCTGTCCGGGAGAACTGGTGGGTGCGCGTCGCGGCGGACCCGGGGCTGCCCGGCTTCTTCGAATCACTGGCGGGGGCGAAGGTGGGCCAGTCGGTCGGCATCGAGCTGACGCTGCCGGACACCTATCCCGTGGAGGCGCTGCGGGGGCAGCCGGCCCGCTTCCTCGTGAGCGTGAAGGCGGCGCGAGAGCTGAAGTTGCTGGAAGATGACTCGCCGGAGTTGCTGTCACGGCTGGGCATGGGCTCCATCACGGACGTCATGCGCAAGCTGGGGGACGAACTGGCCCAGGCGCGGCTCGCCGACGTCGACCGGTTGACCCAGGAGCGCGTCATGGACGTGCTCGTGGACCGCACGCCGGTGGAGCTGTCCGCCGCGCTGGTGGATGAGGAGATTCGCCAGCGCTGGGCGGAGGCCGAGCGGCCCATCCTCCAGCGCAAGGATTTCCAGCCCGACGAGCTTCAGGAAGCGCTGGAGGGGTGGCTGCAGGATCCGCTGACCCGCATGGATGCGGCGTACCGCATCACGCTGGCGCTGGTCCTGCGAGCCATCGCCGAACGCGACGGCATCCAGCCGGACCGCGCGGCGACGGAGGCCATGCTGGAGGACCTCGCGAACCTCACGGGCGTCAACCGGCAGGAGCTGGGCGTGGCGGTGAAGGAGGACGAGGCGCTGGCTCGCCGCCTGTACGAAATGGCGCTGCGCTTCTCCACCATCGACCACGTGATGAAGAAGGTGACGCTGACGCCCGCCGCGGCGTGAGCCTCAGCGCGCTTCCAAGGCCAGGGCGACCATCACCTCGGTGAGGTCGCCCGGGTGGTAGCGGACCAGGCCTGGCAGGCCGCGCAGCGCGGCCTCCGCGTGGTCCATGTCGTGCAGCCGCACCACGCGCGCGCCGGGCACCTCCGCGTCCACCGCCGTCACCATGCCGTCCGACTGGTACCCGTAGCGCTCGTGCAGGTAGCGCTGGAGCGGGTACAGCGTGGACGTGCGCGACAGCCGCGAGGTGGCCAGCGACACGGTGGGGATGTCGGCGGGGTAGGGGTGCTGCTGGATGAAGGCCTGCCGCTGGGGATAGGACAGCTCCTCCACGGAGCGGGACACGCCGTGGAACAGCAGCGGGAAGGCGAAGTCGATGAGCCGTCGGAGCTGGGGCGTGGTGGCCAGGTCGTGCGCGATGGATGAGCCGCCATACGGCGCCTGGAGCGTCACCACCGCGCGCACCACGTGGCGCAGCTCCGGGTAGAGCGCCAGCGTGGCGGTGCACTCCACGCCGCCCTTGCTGTGTCCCACCATCACCACGCTGCGGCCGAAGTACTCCGCGTCGCGCAGCACCTCGCGGAGCACCGCCACGTTGTTCGCGAGCAGCCCTTCGGTGTCCACCGCGGCCTCGCGCACGCTCAGTCCCCGGCGCTCCAGCCGCTGCACGTTGTCCAGCAGGTAGCCGGGCAGCTCGTCTCCCAGCATGCCGCGCACCAGCACGTACTGGTGGCGCTGGGCCTCTTGCGGCAGCACCGGCAGCCCCTGGCGGACGCGCGCGAGCAGCGCATGGAAGCGGGGCGTGAGGTCCTCGGGGGGGAGGGACTGCGCCGCCCGCTTCAGCCAGCCGGCCATGCCCGCGCAGCCAGGGCCCCACCAGCGCTCGGCGGGAGGCAGTCCGCGCAGCGTGCGAGCGAGCCGGGTGATGGCGCTCGGGGCCGCGGCGGGGGTGGACGGCGCGTGTGGGGCATCGGTCTGCGACGGCGTCATCTTGGAGGGCAGCGTACTGGGAAGTCCGAGGCGGGCGCCAATGAGGCGCTGTGTGCTCCAGGGGGTGACATGAAGCCAGACGCGAGGGAGGGCCCGTGATAAGACGCCCGAGGACGGGAGGATTTCGAAGCTGACCACCGGACAGGAATGGCTGGTTGACGCCAGCGGCTGCGTGCCTGGCAGCCTCAAGGACGCGGCGGCACTGGCGGCGCTCTTCGAGGAGCTCATCGTCGTGCTGGACCTGAAGGTCGTGGGCCAGCCGCAGTGGCACGTGTTCCCGGAGCCCGGTGGCATCACCGGGCTGACGCTGCTGGCCGAAAGCCACCTGGGTATCCACACGTTTCCGGAGCACGGGTTCGCCGCGCTCAACGTGTACTGCTGCCGCGAGCGCCATCGTCCGGACTTCGAGGCGCTGCTGGCGCGCCATCTGGGCGCGACGGCGTGCGTGGTGCGTGAGCTGAAGCGAGGGGTGACGGCGTGACGCAGGGGAAGTGTCCATCGTGCGGCGCGATGGTGGAGTTCACCGCCGGCTCGGCGCAGGTCGTGGTGTGCGGCTACTGCCAGACGGTGGTGGCTCGCAAGGGCCTGGACTTCGAGTCCCACGGGAAGATTGGCAGCATCGTCCCCACCGATTCGCCGTTGCAGCTCCGCGCGGAGGGGCGCTACCGCAAGGCGGCGTACACCATCGTCGGCCACCTGCAGAAGGACCACGGCGCGGGACCGTGGGACGAGTGGTACGTGGAGTTCGCGGACGGCCGCACCGGGTGGCTCAGCGAGTCCGAGGGCACCTTCCACCTGATGTTCGACATGGGGCCCGAAGAGGGCGTGGTGCTGGAGGACCTGCACCCGGGAGAGCGGCTGCACCTGCGCGACCGCGCGTGGGTCATCGAGGAGCGTGGCCATGGCCGCGTGGTGGCCGCCGCGGGTCAGCTCCCCAGCGACGTGGACCCCACGCAGGACGCCTGGTACGTGGACGCCACGGGGCCCAAGGGCGCCTTCCTCACGCTCGACTTCGGCACGCGTGGGCACTCGCCCGAGGTCTTCGTTGGCGAGGCGCTCAAGCTGGAGCAGCTGGGCATCCCGGCCGGGCAGCTCCGGCCCCGCGTGCGCAAGGTGGAGCTGCAGCAGGCGCGCTGCACGCAGTGCAACGGCAACCTGTCACTGCGCGCGCCGGACAAGACGCTGCGCGTGGCGTGCCCCTACTGCGGCGCGCTGCTGGACGCGCGCCAGGGCAAGCTGTCCTTCCTGCGCATGCTGGAGAAGCCGAGCCGGCCGCTCATCATCCCCCTGGGAACCAAGGGGAAGCTGGATGGCGCGGAGTGGATCTGCATCGGCTACCTGGAGCGCTCGTGCACCGTGGAGGGCGTGCGCTACCCGTGGGAGGAGTTCCTCCTCTACAACGCGTCGCGCGGCTTCGTCTGGCTGATGAACTCCAACGGCCACTGGGTGTTCCTGAAGCCGCTGCCCGCGGGTGACGTGTCGCTGTCGCCCGACGTCGCCGCCTTCTATGAGCACCGCCGCTACAAGTGCTTCCAGCACGTCACCGCGGTCACGGACAAGGTGTTGGGGGAGTTCTACTGGACGGTGAGAGTGGGCGAGCGGGCCCAGGCGTCGGAGTACGTCTCCGCGCCGTACTCGGTGAACGTGGACGCCACGGACGACGAGGTGTCGTACACCCACGGCGAGTACCTGGAGCCCGAGGTGGTGAAGGAGGCCTTCGGCTTGAAGGAGCCGATGCCTCAACGGGAGGGCATTGCCCCCAGCCAGCCGAACCCGCACCAGTCGGGCCTGCGCTCCGTCTTCGTCTGGACTGGCCTCTGGATACTGGCGTTGTTCGTGCTGTCGGCCGTGCTGTCCTTGACCGCCGCGAAGACGGTCGTCCTGGAGAAGGCGGTGGTGGTACCGCCGGATGCCACGCCAGGCACGCCCGCGGCCATGCACTTCAGCGAGCCCTTCGAATTGCCCAAGCGCGGCAACATGCGCGTGGAGATCAGCGGCACGCCCTTCAACGAGTGGCTGGGCATCCAGGGCGACCTGGTGAACCAGGACACGAACGACGTGGTCCTCTTCTACGAAGAGCTGAGCTACTACCGTGGCAACGACGGCGACGGCGAGTGGACCGAAAGCAACATGTCCACCAGCACCTACCTGTCGCCGGTGCCCGCCGGAAAGTACGCGCTGCGCACGACGGCGAGCTTCGAGGCGAACCCGAGGCGGCCGCGGCCCATGACGTACAGGGTGAAGCTCATCCACGACACGCCCAACTCGAGCTGGTTCTGCTTCGCGCTGGGGTTGATGGTGGTGGGGCCGGTGGTGGCGTTGTATCGCTCGCACAGCTTCGAGACGCGGCGCTGGGCGGAGAGCAACGTCTAGGTTTGAGTCGTCAAACGTGACGGAGGCGCGTCATGAAGTGGTTTGGAGGACTGGTGCTGCTGGGCTACGCGGCATTGACGATTTCGGGCTGGTCCCCCTTCACGAAGGAAGAGCGGGACAAGGTACCGGGCAACGTTCGGCGTGGGCCGGGCGGCGTCCTGCTGTGGACTGGCGGCTACATGGGAGGGAAGTGATGTTGTTACTTGGCGTGGTGGTCAGCGTTCAGGGTGTGCTGGCGAGCATCATCTACTCGCTCATCGGATTGGCGGTGTTCGTGGCGGGCTTCTACGTCATCCGCCTCATCATGCCGTTCGACGTGCACAAGGAGCTGGAGGCCGACCAGAACACGGCGGTGGGCATCGTCATCGGTTCCTTCATCATCGGTCTGGCCATCATCGTGGCCGCGGCCATCAGCGGCGGATGAGTGCGCGCGCAGCACACCCATGCCTGTGCGAAGTGAAGTGACGCCGTGAACAAGACGCTGCTGTACATCACCGTCATCGTCATCGCGACGTGCGGGCTCATCTATGAGCTCGTCGTCGGGGCGCTCGCGAGCTACCTGCTCGGCGACTCCATCACCCAGTTCTCCACCGTCATTGGCGGCTACCTGTTCGCCATGGGCATTGGCAGCTACCTGTCGCGCTACATCGAGCGCGGGGTGGCGCAGCGCTTCGTGGAGGTGGAGCTGGCGGTGGCGCTGCTGGGCGGCATCTGCGCGCCGGTGCTGTTCCTCACCTTCACGCTGACGGACCTGTTCCAGGTGGCGCTGTACGGCAGCGTGATTGCCATTGGCGCGCTGGTGGGCATGGAGATTCCCCTCCTGCTGCGCATCCTGAAGGACCAGGTCAAGTTCAAGGACCTCATCAGCCAGGTGCTGTCGCTGGACTACGTGGGGGCGCTCGCGGCCAGCGTGGCCTTCCCGTTGCTGCTGGTGCCGAAGCTGGGGCTGGTGCGCACGTCCCTGCTGTTCGGCGTGCTGAACGCGGCGGTGGCGCTGTGGAGCACCTGGTTGCTGGCGCCGCTGCTGGGCAACCCGCTGCGGCTGCGCATCAAGGCGGTGGGCCTGACGGTGCTGCTGCTGGCGGGCTTCGTCATGGGCGACCGGCTCACCACCTTCTACGAGGACCAGCTCTACGCGGATGACGTGGTCCACGCGTCCAGTTCGCCGTATCAGCGCATCATCCTCACGCGCGGCAAGCGGGGCTTCTCGCTGTTCCTCAACGGCAACCTCCAGTTCGCCAGCCTGGACGAGTACCGCTACCACGAGTCCCTGGTGCACCCGGCCATGGTGCGCGCGGGCAAGGTGGAGAACGTGCTCATCCTGGGCGGTGGAGACGGCCTGGCCGCGCGGGAAGTGCTGCGCTACCCGGAGGTCCGCTCCGTCACGCTGGTGGACCTGGACCCGGTGATTACGGGGCTGGCGACGAACTACGGGGAGCTGGCGAAGCTGAACCGCCACGCGATGACGGACCCGCGGATGCGGGTGGTCAATGGGGACGCGATGCAGTTCCTCACCGAGGGCGGCGCGCAGTACGACGTGGTGGTGGTGGACTTCCCGGACCCGAACAACTTCGCGCTGGGGAAGCTGTACACCACGGGTTTCTACAAGCTGCTCAAGAAGCGCATCGCGCCGGACGGCGTGGCGGTGGTGCAGAGCACCAGCCCGCTGTTCGCCCGGCGCTCCTTCTGGTGCGTGGAGACGACGCTCAAGGCCGCGGGCTTCTGGACGGAGCCGTACCACGCGCTGGTGCCGTCGTTCGGTGAGTGGGGCTACGTGTTGATTGCGCACGAGCCGCCCGCCCGGCACCGGCCGCTGCCCGAAGGGCTGCTCTTCCTGGACGACGCGACGATGGCGTCACTCACCCAGTTCCCTCCGGACATGGGGCCCTTGCCCGTGGAGGTGAACCGGCTGAACAACCAGGTGCTGGTGCACTACTACGAGGCGGAGTGGCAGCGGTGGAACTGACGCGGCGGGAGCTGGTCGCCGCGTTCCTCGGTTCCGCGGTGGCGGCCAGTGCGTGCCGGAAGTCGGGGTCACGGGAGCGTGTCCCCGGCGCGGTGGTGGACCAGGCCGTGGAGCTGGGGCACCGGCTGCGCGGCGGGCCGCTGCCCCGCGCGGACATCATGGAGCCCGTGGAGGTGCTGGTGGTGGGCGCGGGCGTGGCGGGACTGTCCGCGGCCTGGCGGCTGGCGAGCGCGGGCGTGCGAGGCGTGCGCGTGCTGGAGCTGGAGGCGGAGCCGGGAGGCACGTCCCGCTCCGGGCGCAACGCCATCTCCGCGTACCCATGGGGCGCGCACTACCTGCCGGCGCCGCTGGAGGACCGGGGCCCTGTCGTCCGGCTGCTGCGGGAGATGGGGGCCGTCACCGACGTGGATGACGCGGGCCGGCCGCGCTTCGAGGAGTCGCTGCTCATCCACGAGCCGGAGGAGCGCTTCTTCTACCGGGGCCACTGGTACGAAGGGCTTTACCTGCACGCGGGCGCCAGCGTGGAGGACCTGGAGGAGCTGCGGCGCTTCGAGGCGCGGATGAACGGCTTCGCCTCCGCGCGAGACGCGAAGGGGCGCCGGGCCTTCGCGGTGCCTTCCGGCCTGTCCAGTGACGACGCCGAATGGACGGCACTGGACGCGCTGAGCATGGCGGCCTGGATGGAGCGCGAGGGCTTCCGCTCCGCGCGGCTGAAGTGGGTGGTGGACTACGCGTGCCGCGACGACTTCGGCACCACCGCCGAGCATGTCTCCGCCTGGGCCGGCATCTGGTACTTCACCGCGCGGCAGGACGGGAATGGGGAGCGCAGCGAGGGCTACCTGAGCTGGCCCGAAGGCAATGGCCGGTTGGTGCGGCAGCTCGTGTCGGCGCTGCCGAACGGGGCGGTGGAGCGCAGCGTGCTGGTGCACACCGTGGAGCCCGTGGAGGGTGGCTGCCGTGTGGACGCGCTGGAGGCGGGCTCGGGCAAGCCCCGGGCCTTCCTGGCGCGGCAGGTGGTGCTGGCGTGTCCGCGCTTCATCGCCGCGCACGTGGTGGCGCCGTGGCGCCGGGAGCGTCCGGCGTGGCTGAATGGCTTCACGTATGGGCCGTGGGTGGTGGCGAACCTGACGCTGTCGTCGCCGCCGCGCTCGCGGGGCTTTCCGCTGGCCTGGGACAACGTCTTCTATGAGAGCCGCAGCCTGGGCTACGTGGTGGCCACGCACCAGACGCTGCGCCAGGACGAGCAGGGCCCCACGGTGCTCACCTGGTACCTGCCCATGGACGGCGCGGACGTGAAGGCCGAGCGCGAGAAGGCGCTGTCGGCCAGCTACGCGGACTGGGAGGCCCTGGTGATGGCGGACATGCGGCCCGCGCACCCTGGCATCTCCGGGCAGGCGCAGCGGCTGGAGGTCCAGCGCTGGGGTCACGCCATGGTGCGGCCTACACCGGGCTTCATGTGGGGGCAGGCGAAGCAGTCCGCGGGGGAGAGCCTGGGGAGTTCACTGCACTTCGCGCACTCGGACCTGGGCGGCATGGGTCTCTTCGAAGAGGCGAACTGGTTTGGCGTGCGGGCCGCGGAGCGCGTGCTGGCGGAGCTGGGCCGGCGTGAGGTGAGCTGGCTGTAGTCGCCGGCTGCCGCGTTCCATTCCAGGCGCCCATGGAAGAGTTCTTCTGCTGCGGTGAGCACCCTTGGCATGCGGTGTTCCGCCTGCCCGTGCCCACCTGAAGGACAGGGGGCATTGTCGGTCCCCATGTGCATCTCCCTCCACGAGGGCCCGCGGCACGTTCATTCCCGCGCGTCCTCGTGGAGGCCGCGCCATGTCGCTCAAGGAATACCTTCCCGGAACGCCATTCCCTGGTGTCATCGGCCGGACGGATGAGGAGTCCTCGCCTGCCTGGCCCGCGCCGCTGCGCGCGAAGCCGGGGGCACCCAACGTCCTCTTCATCGTCCTGGACGACACGGGCTTCGGTCAGCTCGGTTGCTATGGCTCGCCCATCCGCACGCCCAACCTGGACCGGTTGGCGAAGGGCGGGCTGCTCTACAACAACATGCACACCACCGCGCTCTGCTCGCCCACGCGCTCGTGCATCCTCACCGGCCGCAACCACCACTCCAATGGCATGGCGGCCATCACCGAAATCTCCGTGGGCTACCCCGGCCGCAACGGCACCATCCCCTTCGAGAATGGCTTCCTCTCCGAGATGCTGGCCGGGCACGGCTACAACACCTACTGCGTGGGCAAGTGGCACCTCACACCCGCGGAGCAGACGAGCGCCGCGGGGCCCTACTCACGCTGGCCCCTGGGCCGCGGCTTCGAGCGGTATTACGGCTTCCTCGGGGGCGACACGCACCAGTACTACCCCGACCTCGTTCACGACAATCATCAGGTCCGGCCGCCGAAGACGCCCGAGGAGGGCTATCACCTGACGGAGGACCTGGTGGACCGGGCCATCGGCTTCATCGCCGACGCCAAGCAGGTGGCGCCCGACAAGCCCTTCTTCCTCTACTTCTGCACCGGCGCCATGCATGCGCCCCACCATGTCCCCCGGGAATGGGCGGACCGCTACAAGGGCCAGTTCGACGACGGTTGGGATGCCTACCGCGAGAAGGTCTTCCGGCGTCAGCTCGAGACAGGCGTGCTGCCGCCGGGCACCCGGTTGTCGCGGCATGACCCGGACGTGCAGGACTGGGACAGCCTGTCTCCGGAGGAACGGCGGCTCTACGCGCGGATGATGGAGGTGTTCGCGGGCTTCCTGGAGCACACGGACCACCACATCGGCCGGCTCATCCAGTCACTGGAGGCGAGCGGGGAGTTGGAGAACACGCTCATCATGGTCATCTCCGACAATGGCGCCAGTCCGGAGGGCGGCCTGCATGGCTCCGTCAATGAGCTGAAGTTCTTCAACAACGCGCCGGAGTCGCTGGAGCAGAACCTGGCGGCGCTGGACGAGCTGGGCGGACCGCGCCACTTCAACCACTATCCCTGGGGCTGGGCCTGGGCGGGCAATACGCCCTTCAAACGGTGGAAGCGCGAGACGTACCGGGGAGGTACCACGGACCCCTTCATCGTCCACTGGCCCCGAGGCATCCAGGCGCGGGGCGAGATTCGCTCGCAGTACTGCCACGCCATCGACATGGTGCCCACGGTGCTGGACTGCCTGGGCATCGATCCGCCCACGGAGCTTCGCGGCGTCACACAGTCACCCATCGAAGGCGTCAGCTTCAAGTACTCCTTCCAAGACGCGGACGCGGAGAGCCGGCACCACACGCAGTACTTCGAGATGTTCAGCCACCGGGCCCTGTACCACGACGGATGGCGGGCGGTGTGCCCGTTCCCCGGACCGTCCTTCACGGAGTCGCACGAGCCGTTCGGCATGCTGAAGCTCACCGAGGCCAGACTGCGCGAGTTCGATACGGAGGGCTGGGAGCTGTACCACGTGGCGGAGGACTGCTCGGAGACGCGGAACGTGGCCGCGCAGGAGCGCGACAAGCTCATCGAGATGATTGCCCGCTGGTACGTCGAGGCGGGCCGGTACGATGTGCTTCCGCTGATAACGCCGTCCCGCGAACTCTTCGCCGTGGAGCGGCCGCAGATTTCTCGAGAGCGGGAGCGTTACGTCTACCGGCCGAACACCTCACCCGCGCCGGAGAACGTGGCGGTGCACGTCCTCAATCGAGCCCACGCCATCACCGCGCGGGTGGAGGTGGAGGACGGCGTCGAGGGCGTGTTGCTCTGCCACGGTGGATTGACGGGCGGGTACTCGCTCTTCGTCAAGGACGGCAAGCTGCACTACGTCTACAACTTCGTGGGAGAGAGGGAGTTCCACCTGGAGTCCTCCGTAGACGTGCCGAAGGGACACGCGGAGCTGCGCTTCGAGTTCCAGCCCACGGGCGCGCCCGACCTTCCCGCGGGCCGGGGCGCGCCGGGGCGGGGACGCCTCTTCATCAACGGCGACCTGGTGGCGCAGAGCGACATCTCGGAGACCATGCCGCTGCTCATCAGCCTGGGCGAGGGACTCACGTGCGGCCGAGACGAGAACTCGCCGGTGAGTCAGCGGTACCAGCCGCCCTTCGCGTTCAAGGGTGGGACGCTGACGGAGGTGGTGGTGGACGTGTCGGGCGAGCACGTCCACGACGCCGCGACGGAGGCGAACACGGTCATGGCGCGGCAATAGCCGCGGAGGTGGTGGAGTGGCCTGGGGCGACGGTGACGATGATGATGTCGGTGCGTCGCCCCAGGGCCAGCAACTCGGCAGGGCTGGGCACCACCGGGTGCCGTGAGCCTCCGCCTCCGACGCCCTGGGGGAAGTACAGTGCACTTTCCTCCTCCACGTAGAGGACGGGGACGCGGCTTCCCCGGGCCTCGATGCCCGGAGGCGCGAAGACCTGGACGCCGCGGTCAGGAGACTCGGGTGGCGCCGGCGCCGGAGCACACCCAGCGGCCAGGGCGAACAGCAAGGACAGCCAACGTCGCATGACGGGACTCCTGGCCTCGACCTGGTGGCCGGGCGCTCGATGGGTTCATGACGGATGTGCGGCGCGGCCGTGGCTCAGGGCGGCCGGGTGACGTCACAGCGCGCACTGGCGCCGCGGGCGAGGTCCTCGGCCACCGAGCGAAGCAGCACGGTGCCCGTGAGGGTGGTGCCTTCCTCGCCAGGCGCTTGCTTCCCCTGCGTGAGCCACGCGGCCACCCGGCCCAGGCTCGCGGCGGTCACGACGTGCAGGCGGACGCTGATGCGCACTTCATAGCGCGCGCCGGGCTCGGGCCTTTTTTCCAAGGTCCACGCCACGCGCTCCAGCGTCAGTGAGGACGGGCCTTCTGGCAGGGGGCGTCCATCCAGCACGTAGGCGCCCTTGGAGAAGGCGAGCACCTGCGTCAGCCGGGCGGTGTCCATTCGCGCGTCGAACCAGACGGTGTTGCGTTGCCAGAGCGTCAGCTCCACCTCCAGCTTCCCCGCCATGCCCAGTCGCACCAACCGGTCCAGCTCGGGTGAGACGAAGTCGAAGGCTTCGGAACGGACCATGACGCGCCGTCCGGCCAACGTGGCGGTGCAGGTGGTGCGCGGCTCTTCTGCATGGACCGTGGGGGCGTGCAGGCCCGCCACGGCGATGAGCGCCGTGCCGAGCCCGCGTCCCACGTGTTTGCGTGGCCAGTCCATGCGTCTCAGAAGGTCCGCTGGAAGAGCAGCCGGGCCTCGGGCGTGGCGGTGGCCCGCTCATCCGTGCGCCACGCGACGTCCATCCGCACGTTGTCTCCAAAGTGGAGGCTGGCGCCCAGGCCGAGCCGTGCATCCGTCCATGCGTCATCCGCCCGCACCGTGCCCAGGTCCACGAAGACGCCCAGGGCGCTCCAGCGGTACTCCGCGCTGGTGAGCACGGACACGTCGCCGCGGTACTCCTTGAAGCCGAAGCCGCGCAGCGCCGTCCATCCACCCAGTGCCTCGCGCTTCTGTTCGGGCAGACGGTGGCCCCCCGCGGTGCGCACGCGCAGCGACAGACCGGTGTCCCAGCCGGTGGGCACCTCCATCGCGATGTCGCTCACCAGCTTCCAGAAGCGCGCGTCACCGCCCGCGCTCCCCGGACCGTTGCCCACCTCCAGCGTGAGCAGACCCCGGAGCGAGGCGCGGCTCTCCCAGTCGCCATCCCGATCGAAGAGCGACGTCTCCGGCGTGCGGAACAGCGAGCCCACGGACGCGGCGGCGGGCACGTTGCTGGCGTACTCCATGCGCACCACCACGGAGTCGAAGCGGCCCTCGGTGACGGGCGCATTGGGGAAGGGCGCCGAGTCGTTCCGGAACAGGGAGAAGGGTGGCGTGAAGCTGCGCATCGACTCGTAGCGGTCGTTGCGGTACTCGACGCCCGCGAGCCAGTCGTCCGCCCAGCGCCAGGTGGCGAAGGCCGTGAGGCCCTTGCGGCGGAAGTAGTCGCGGTCCGGCCGGTTGATGAGGGCCGAGTAGAGCGACGAGTCGATGTCGCCCATCCGCCACCGGTCCAGCGTGTCGGTGAAGTCGTAGACCTGCGCACCCAGCTCCGCGAGCCCCACCCGCGGCACCTGGAGCTTCGCCCCACCGAGCATGTTGATGCGCCGCTGGCGCTGCGTGCCTTCCGGGTCATCCGGCAGATACTGGCCGCCCCACCGCAGCGGGATGGTGAGCGCGGCATCCACGGTGACGTGCGCGCGGTCCTTCGCATCCCAGAGGCGCAGCCGCCCCGCAAGACCTGGCGAGAAGCCCGTCACCTGCGTGTGCATCGGAAGCAGGTCCACGTCGAAGTCGGGCCGCCGCGTGCGCAGGTGCACCACCAGCTTCTTGCCCTCGAGGGTGATGCTGTCGGCCGAGTCCACGTCGTCCCACCAGTCGGCGAACTGCTTCCAGTTCAGCTCGAACTCCACCTGCTCCCGGTGGCGCGGCTTCGCGCGCGGTGCTTCCTGCGTGTGATAGGCGCGGGTGCCGTCCGGCTCGCGCGTCTCGATGATGTTGGCGCGCTGGGCGCGCGGGCTGTCGGAGTCGTCCGCGTCCGCGGGCTCCAGGAAGGGGAGTCGCGAGGTCAGCCGCCGCACGGCGCGCTTCGCGTCACTGCGGAGGAACACGGTGCCAGGCTTCAGGTCCAGCGCATCCTGGACACGCGCGGCGATGTCGGCGTCCACGCCGCGCACCTCGATGGACTCGAGCCGGCCTTCATCCACCGTCACCATCAGCTTGCCGTCCGGCGACAACACCGCGGACAGGCTGGCGAGCATGTAGCCGTCGTCACGCAGGCGCTTCAGCGTGCGCTCCAGGCCGTGGGCGACGCCGCCCAGGAAGATGCCGGGGTGCAGCGTGCCGCGCTCCAGCCGGGCCACCCAGTCACGGGGCGGATAGCGAGGCGGGCAGGGACGGACGACGGAGAGCGTGCCGCGCCGGGAGTCCACGCGCAGCGTGGCGGTGAAGGACTCTTCGTCTTCGTCCTCGGTGGGGAACCGGTACGGGAGCCGGAGCAGCTCTTCGAGAATCTCGGTGGCCTGCAGGTCCTGGAGCCCGTTCACCTCCACGGCGGAGACGACGGGGTTCTCCTCCAGGTGGACTTCGAGGACCGCCGGCTGCGGCGCCTCGGCCACGCGCACGCGCGGCTCCACGCGGGCGAACAGCCCCGAGCGAGCGAGCCGCCGGAGGAACAGGTGGACTTCGCTTCCGCTCAGCAGGGCCCCCGAGTCCGCACGGGGCGCACCGATGAAGGCACGCACCTGCGCATCCGTCAGCCAGTGAAGCCCGTGCAGTTCGATGCGGCCGGGCGTGAGCGAGCGCCCATCCACGGCGAGCTGAAGCGGGGCCAGAACGCTGGTGTCTCCCGAGTCGTCGTCCTCGAAGTCGTCGGGGCAGGACTTCTGCGTGTCCGCTGGGGTGTCGCCTCGGGCGTCGGTCGTGGGGGAGCGTGGCTTGCCGCCAGCCTCCTGGTTGTCCGTGGCAGTGGTTGCGCCTTCCGCACGCTCTGACTGCGGGTTGTTTCCCGTTTCACCTTGCGACGGAGCGGCTTCCGCGGATGAGGGCGCGTCGGAGCGTGGCTCAGGTGCAGGGGCTGGCTGCGCGACTGCGAGCGCGGGGAGGAGACAAATGAGGAGCGCGAAGCGGTTCATGCACGAAGGGAGAGCACGGGCCGTTCCACCCAGAGGCGTCGGGCAAGTGCCTGAAAGAACGAGGGCCGAGCAGTCAGGCCGATGTCATGGAGACATCCGGATGTCGAGTCGTGATGTAGTACTGACATCGCCAGCGGCGATTGCGTGCGGCCGTCCGGCATCCACCTGGAGGCATGGGGGCGCTTTCGGTACTGGGGCCGTGGTTGCGGCCGGTCCGAAAATCGGGGGCAGAGCAGCTGCACTCCCGCGGGGCTTCAGGTGACAGGGAGTCCGAGCGCCTTGATGCGCCGGTAGAGGTTGCCCCGGTCGACCTGCAGCAGCCGCGCGGCCCCGGCGATGCTTTCGCCTTCCTGGAGCGCCGCGCGGATGAGCTCGCGCTCGAAGTCCTCCACGTGCTCTCGGTAGCTCTTTTGTCCCAGGGAGGGGCGGCTGGCCGCGGCGGTGGCCTGGGGCGCGGAGACGAGCTCCGGGCCCAGGGTGAGCGGGCCCTCACCCCGGAGCAGGTTGAGGCGCTCGATGAGGTTGCGCAGTTCGCGCACGTTGCCCGGCCACGCATAGGCGCGCAGCGAGGTCTCCGCGCCGGGCGCGAGCACCAGTGGCACCTGCGGCCCCGCGAACTCCGCCGCGAAGGCGCGGGCCAGGGGGAGCAGGTCCTCCGGCCGCTCGCGCAGGGGCGGCACCTGGAGAGGCATCACGTTGAGGCGGAAGTAGAGGTCCTGCCGGAAGCGGCCCTCCTTCACCGCGCGGGCGAGGTCCTGGTGCGTGGCCGTGACGACGCGCGCATCCACCGGCACGGGCAGGCTGCCGCCCAGCCGCTCCACTTCCTTCGTCTCCAGGACGCGCAGCAGCTTGGCCTGGAGCTCCAGGGGCATGTCGCCCAGTTCGTCGAGGAACAGCGTGCCGCCGTGCGCCTGTTCGATGCGGCCCGCGCGCCGCGACAGCGCACCGGAGAACGCGCCCTTCTCGTGGCCGAACAGCTCGCTCTCCAGCAGGGTGGAGGGAATGGCCGCGCAGTTGACGGCGACGAGCCGGCCCTTGCGTCCCGAAGCGAGGTGCAGCGCTCGCGCCACGCGTTCCTTGCCCGTGCCCGTCTCGCCGGTGATGAGGATGGCGGTGTCGCTGGGGCCCACGCGCGCGATGAGTTGGCGCAGTGACGCCATGCCAGCGCTGTCACCCACCAGGTGCCCGGGGCGGGCCAGTGCGTCCAGCAGCCGCTCGCGCTCTTCCTGGAGCGAGCCCAGTGCCAGTGCGTTTCGCACGGCGGTGAGCAGCCGCTCGGGGGAGGGCGGCTTCTCCACGAAGTCCGTCGCGCCCAGCCGCAGCGCCTGCACGGCCTCGGCGGGCGACGCCTCTCCGGACAGCACCACCACGGGCGCGGGGAAGGGCCGGGGCAGGCGCGCGAGCAGCTCCAGGCCCGTCTCGCCCGGCATGCGCAGGTCGAGCAGCATCATCGCCGGGGGACCTTCGGGCGCGTCGAGCAACTGGGAGGCCTCCGCCGCGGAGCGGGCCTCCACGGGCGTGAAGCCCTCATCACTCAGCAGTCCGCGCAGGGCCCTGAGGACGCCAGAGTCGTCATCGACGATGAGGATGCGAGGACCGGGCTTCATGGGGACGGAGGCGGGGTGAGGGGCAGTTCCACACGCGCGAGCGTACCGCCTCCGGGCGCGGGCTCCAGGCGCAGGCTGCCGCCGTGCTCGTGGACGATTTTCTGGGAGATGGGCAGGCCCAGGCCACTGCCGCCGGGCTTGGTGCTGAAGAGGCCACGCGTGAGGGCCGGGCCTTCGAGGACGGTGGGGACGCCACTGCCTCCATCCGCCACGGTGACGCACACGGTGCCCGGCTGCGGCGACTCCAGTGTGACGTGGACTGGCGCGGCGCTGGCGGAAGAGGCCTCGGTGGCGTTCTTCACCAGGTTGCCGAAGAGGCGACGCAGGCCATCCGGGTCCGCGCGCAGCGTAGCCTCCGCGCCAGGCCGAAGCTCCACGGGCACGGGGGACGTGCCCGCGTACAGGGTGCACACCTCGGCCAGCAGCGGGCGCAGGGGCACGTCCTGGAAGCGCGGCGCGGGCAGGCGCGCGAAGGTGGAGAAGCTCTGGGTCATCCGCATCAACAGGTCTACTTCCTCCTGGAGGAGGGCCACGGCCTCGGTGATGCGGGTGGTGTCGTGGGGCGTGGACGCATCCGTCCGGTTCAGACGCGCGAGCGACAACTTCATTGCGGTGAGGGGGTTCTTCAGCTCGTGCGCGAGCGCGCGGGCCACGTCCTGCCAGGCGGCAATCTGTTCCGCGGACTTGAGCCGCTCGCGCTGCGACAGCAGCTCCTGGCCCATGCGGTTGAACTGGCCCAGGAGGAACTGCAGCTCGTCGCGTGGAGGCTCGGGGGTGGCGAGCCGCACGGAGAGGTCGCCGCGCGCATAGGCCCACATGCCTTCCGTGAGGGTGCGCACCGGACGCGTGAGGGCCCGCCCGAGCAGCACCGCGGCCACCGTCAGCGCCGCGCCTGATATGAGTATCAGCGCGGTGATGAAGGCGGGCACGCGGCGCACCAGGGCTCGTCGCGCCAGCTCCGCCTGCGCGAGGTTGAGCCGCGCCTCGTTGAGCGAGTCTTGCGGCAGCTCCCGCCGCGCCAGCTCCGAGGCGACCTCTTCCAGCACGCCCTCCACCGGGGCGATGGACACCGACAGCACCCGCTCCAGCGCGGCCTGTGCCAGCACGCCGAGCAGCACCAGCGGCACCCAGCCGGCGAGCAGCATCACCGCCAGCAGCCGGCGCCGGAAGCGTGGAGGGGGCAGCGGAAGGTCCGCGGCGTGTTCAAGGCCCACCCTGTCACCGTGCGTAGGGGCCTCTGTGGGCGCGGCGGCGTGCATGGGACGGTTCATACCGCATCCGGATGTGGGCCCGGTGCCGAGTCCCTGGCGCGGAGACTCTGGTAGGCTTCATGGCCCCGATGCCTCGTCTTCTCGCGCCCTCCCAGGGCTGGCTGTTCAGTCCGGGAGTGGACCTGTCCGTCTTCGCTGGCAGCGCGCTCGTCTCCGTGGCTTTCGTGCTCGCCGCGCCCTGGCTGGGCGTGGCGGACGGCACGCCGCTGTGGGCATGGCTGCTCTTCGTCGTCTGCGTGGACGTGGCCCACGTCTGGTCCACGCTGTTCCGCACCTATCTGGATCCGGACGAGCTGCGGACCCGCCCCGGGCTCTACCTGGGCGCGCCGCTGGCCGCCTACATGGCGGGCGTGGTCGCCCACCTGGTGTCGCCGGGCACGTTCTGGACGCTGTTCGCTTATGTCGCGCTCAGCCACTTCGTGCGGCAGCAGTACGGCTGGGTGGCGCTGTACGGCCGCAAGGCGCGCGTCTCTGTGCTGGAGCGGCGCCTGGATGCCGCCGCCGTCTATGCCGCCACGCTGGGCCCCGTCGTCTGGTGGCATGCGAACCTGCCGCGCGGCTTCTGGTGGTTCGTGCCCGGGGACTTCCTGTCGGGCCTGCCGTCCTGGGTGGGCACCGTGGGGCTGGGGCTTCACGCGGGGGTGCTCTTCGCGTGGGCCGGCTTCCAGGTCGCGCGGGTGGTGCGCGGCGAGGGCGTGCAAGCGGGCAAGGTGCTGCTGGTGGTGGCGACGTGGGTGGCGTGGTTCGGCGGCATCGTCGTCGCGCGGGACGACTTCACGTTCACGGTGATGAACGTGGTGCTGCACGGCGTTCCCTACTTCGCGCTGCTCTTCCGTTATGCGCGGGGACGGCTGGACGAGGGTGGCTACGGCGCGGGGGCGGCATTGCTGCGCGCGGGGCTGCCGGGCTTCCTGCTGTTCCTGGTGGCGCTGGCCCTGGCGGAGGAGTTCCTGTGGGACCAGGTCGTGTGGCGCGAACACGGCGCGCTCTTCGGCGAGAGCGACATGACGCTGCCGCCGGACGTGTTGTCGCTCGTGGTGCCGCTGCTCGCGCTGCCGCAGGCCACGCACTATGTGCTGGATGCCTTCGTGTGGAAGCCGGGCCGGCAGCCCGCGCTGCTGTCACGGCTGGGCTGGACACCGATGGCCACCCGACACGAGGGACCAACATCTGGCATGAAGCCCGTTTCGACGATGGCCATTCCTGCACGGAGTGACTAATTCAGGAGGGGCCTATGTCCCGACTCCTACTCGTCTCGAATCGACTTCCTGTCACCGTCAAGGTGGAGAAGGACACTGTCTCCGTGGTCCGCAGCGCGGGAGGCCTGGCCACCGGCCTTCGCCGTCCGCACGAACGCTCGGGGGGGCTGTGGATTGGCTGGCCCGGGGACGTCTCCCGCTTGTCGGAAAGCCAACGCGCCCGCGTGGACGCCCAGCTCGCGGAGCTGCGCTGCGTGCCGCTGACGCTGTCCGCCAGCGAGGTGAGCCGCTACTACGAAGGCTATTCCAACCGCGTCCTGTGGCCGCTGTGCCACTACATGCTGGAGCGCATTCCGCGCCAGGACCGCGATTGGGAGGTGTACCGCAAGGTCAACGAGCGCTTCGCGGACCTGGTGGCGAAGCACTACGAGCCCGGGGACACCATCTGGGTCCACGACTATCAGCTCATGCTGGTGCCTGGCATGTTGCGCCAGCGGTTGCCCGGCGCGCGCATCGGCTACTTCCACCACATCCCGTTTCCGTCGTCGGAAATCTTCAGCACGCTGCCGCGTCGGCGTGAGCTGCTGAAGGGGCTGCTGGGCGCGGACCTCATCGGCTTCCACACGGTGAGCTACGTGCGGCACTTCTCCGGAGCGCTGCTGCGGCACCTCGGGCTGGACACGGACATCGACCGCATCATCTGGGAGGGGCGCGACGTGCGCGTGGGCGCCTTCCCCATGGGCATCGACGCGCAGGCCTTCGAATCGATTGCGAGCGAGCCCGGCATGCAGGAGGAGGTGGCGAACTTGCGCCGGTCCTCCGAAGGACAGCGCATCCTGTTGGGCATCGACCGGCTGGACTACACCAAGGGCATTCCGCGGCGCCTCCTGGCGGTGCAGCGCGTGCTGGAGCGCACGCCCGCGTGGCGTGGCCGCCTGCGTTTCATCCAGGTGACGGTACCCAGCCGGACCCAGGTGGAGGCGTACGCCAACTACCGCGAGCTGGTGAACGAGCTGGTGGGGCGCATCAATGGGCTCTACGGGACGGTGCACAACGTGCCCGTGCACTACCTCTACCGCTCATTCAACGAACGGCAGCTCGTGGGGTTGTACCGGGGCGCGGATGTGATGCTCGTCACGCCGGTGCGGGACGGGATGAACCTGGTGGCGAAGGAGTTCTGCGCGGCGCGTCCGGACGACGACGGCGTGCTGGTGCTCAGCGAGTTCGCGGGCGCCGCAGCGGAGCTGGGGGGCGCGCTCATCGTCAACCCCTACGACGTGGACGCCATGGCGGACGCCATCGAGAAAGCGCTGGGGATGGCGGAGGAGGAGCGCCGCACGCGCATGCACACGCTGCGCAAGCAGGTGAAGTCGCGGGACGTGCATTGGTGGACGTCCTCCTTCCTCGACCGGCTCCAGTCGCTGCCCGCGGTGGACGTGCGCGCCGAGGCGAGCGCGCCCGAGGCGCTGGCGCAGATGAAGCAGGTGGAGCGGCTGCAACTGCTCCTGGACTACGACGGGACGCTGGTGGGCTACGCGCCCCGGCCGGAGCTGGCCGCGCCGGATGCGGCGCTGAAGGAGTTGCTGGCGAAGCTGGTGGCCCGGCCCGGCATCTCGGTGAGCATCGTCAGCGGCCGGCCCAAGGAGACGCTGGAGGAATGGTTGGGCGACCTGGCCATGGGCCTGTATGCCGAGCACGGCCTGTGGTCCCGCCCGGCGCCGGGGGAGGCGTGGAGGATGCTGGAGGGCGTGACGTTCGACTGGAAGGAGCGCGTGCGCCCCGAACTGGAGACCTTCTCCGCGCGCGTGCCGGGCTCCTTCGTGGAGGAGAAGACAGCGTCGCTGGCGTGGCACTACCGCCTGGTGGACGCGGAGTTCGGCGCCATCCAGTCCCGCGAGCTGCGGCTGTACCTGGCGGAGAAGTTCGCAGGGCAGTCCATGGACATCCTCCCCGGGGACAAGGTGGTGGAGATTCGTCCGCGGGGCGTGCACAAGGGCCGCGTGGTGGGCGAGGCCACGAAGGACGCGGCGCCCGGCGCCCTCGTGGTGGCCATCGGCGATGACCGCACGGACGAGGACCTCTTCGCATCCATTCCGCCCGGCGGGCTCACCATCCACGCGGGCAACAAGCCCACGCGCGCGGCGTTCCGGGTGAATGGCCCGGACGAGGTCCGCGCGCTGCTGGCGGGTCTGCTGGAGCCGTAACCACCTCGCGCCCGCCGGAGGTTCGGCGGGCGCGGGCCTGCTCGCGTTCGCTACGGCGTCGAGGACGCGGTGCGGTTGGCCGCGTTCTGGATGAACACCCGGCGGCCGAAGGCGCGGTCCACGCGGCCGAGGAACTCGCGGAACGCGGGGTAGTCGTCCGCGGACACGCGCGCGGTGGTGAGGGCCACCTCGCCCTCGGCCACCAGCTTGCCGCCCTCCAGGCGGTAGCTCAGCTTGATGTGGCCGAACTTCGTCGTCTCCTCCACGGCCTGGGGCAGCTCCGCCACCGTCCAGCCCGCGGGCAGCGCGTAGCGCAGGAGGAAACCGTTGGTCCACGGGCTGGACATCACCAGGTCGAAGCGGCGCTGGGCCAGCGACGCATAGGCCTGCTGGTAGGTGCGCCCGGTGCCGAAGGGCAGGAAGCGCATGCCGTTGGGCAGCACCTCCGAGTAGCGCGGGATGCTCATCTTGAAGTCCAACGCCACGTTGTCATCCAGCCGCGTGGTGTCGCTCAGCTTCACCTCGTGCACCGTGAGGCCGGGGAAGCTCTGCGCCCAGGCGCGCTCGAAGGTGGACTTGCGCGTGGCCTCCGGCCGGTAGGCGCGGCGGTAGTCGGGCGCGTGCTGCCCGCCCACGGAGCTGGAGCCGGTGATTTCAGCGCCGCCGTCCGCGCGGAGCGTCACGTCCAGCGACATGCGCGTGGCGTTGTCCGCCGCCTTCGCCTCCGGCGTGGTGAGGAAGGTGCTCTTGCCGTTGGGCTCCACCACCAGCACGTTGGCCACCCGGTCCGCGCTGGGCAGCTCGTTGGCGCCGTGGAACTCCGCGGTGCCGTCCAGGTACAGGTCGAACTTGGGCACGTAGGCGATGGCGTGGTTGAAGGCCGCGAGGCTCGCGGGCTCCTCGCCAATGGAGCCCAGGTTGCGCATGCGCAGCAGCACCAGCCGGCTCTCCACACCCGCCACCTGGAGCATGGAGTGGATGAGGCTCGCCTTGTCCTTGCAGTCGCCGAAGCGGCGCGCCAGCACCCGGTCCACGCGGTAGGGCTTGAAGCCGTGGATGCCGAACTCCAGCGCCACGTAGCGCGTGTTCGTCACCACGAAGTTGTAGATGGCGCGCACCACCGCCAGCTCGTTCTTCCGGTCCACGCCCTGGAGCACCTGGTCCACCGTCTGCCGCAGCTCCGCGTTGGGCTGGAGCTGGTCGCGCACCAGGCCCCACCAGTAGCGGCCCACCTGCTCCCACGTCTGGTAGGTGGAGACGTGGAGGTTCTGCGCCACCTCCGCCCAGCCGGGCATGCCGGGCTCCGGCACCACCTTGGCGACGTGCTTGGCGTTCCAGCGGTACAGCACGCGGCCGGCGTCCAGCGTCTCCTGCGCGCTCGCCACGCCGGTCAGCTTGCTCTTGTTCCAATACAGGGGCCGTGCCTGCGGCATGTCCACCAGGTACTGGAAGCGCACCTTCGGGTAGACGCCCTGCACGCTCTCCACGTCACCCCAGTAGTCCGACAGGAGGTTGTCCTGCGCGGTGTCGTCCAGGCGGTACGTCAGCTCGAGCGTGTCTCCCGCCGACAGCGAGGGGAAGGAGAGAATCTTGGCGCGGGCGTCGTAGTACATGCCCGTCCACGGCTCGTTGATGTTGCGCTCGTTCTCACCGTAGCTCTCCACCACGGAGCCATCCGCCTTGATGACGCGGGCGCGCAGCACGCGCACCTCCTGGCGGTCCGGCGAATAGGTGACGGGGATGGTGCGGAACGCGTCCACGCCGCGCGAGTTGAAGACCTTGACCACCGTCTGGTGCAGGCGGCTGGACAGGCCGCTCTGCTGGACGCGCACGTAGGTGTTGTCCACCAGGTAGAGGGCGTCCTCGTGGACGTAGGCCTCCGACTCCTTGGCCAGCGGCTGGGCGTCCACCAGGTACTGCATGCCGGTGCCGGTGCTCTCGCCCTTGAGGGTGCGCAGGGCCTCCTTCAGGCCCGGGTTCTGCGGGCGCAGCGCCAGCGAGCGTTCGAACGAGGCCAGCGCCGGCTCGCGGCGGCCCGCGGCCAGCAGGGCGCGGCCCTCGCGCTCATAGACTTCCGGCTCGTCCGGGGACAGCGCGCGGGCCTCGGCGAAGAGGGCGACGGCTTCCTCCACTGCGCCGTTGCTGGCCTTCAGCTCCGCCAGCCGCACGCGGGAGCCATTGTCGAAGGGGTTGAGCTTCACCAACTGCGCGTACTCGCGCTGGGCGGACTCCACCTGCCCGGCCTCCGCCAGCATCGTGGCGAGCATGTGGCGCGTGGTGGTGTCGTCGAAGCGCAGCGCCAGCACCACGCGCATCCGGTCCATGGCCTCGCGGCCACGGTCGAGCTGCCGGGACACCTGGGCCGCGGCGCGCACCGCGCGAGGCACGCGGGGCTGCAGGCGGAACGTCTCCTCCACCAGGGCGTGGGCCTTGGGGCGCTCGCCCAGGGCTTCATGCGCGCGCGCCAGCACCAGCCGCGCGTTGACGTCATCCGGCGTCTTCTCCAGCACGGGCGCCACCAGCGGCTGCACGCGCTCGGGGTGGCCGCGGTCCAGCTCGTGGTCGGCCAGCGCCACGCGCGCCTCCGGCATGGCGGGGTCGGCGGCGATGGCGGCTTCCAGGAAGCGGCGGCGCTCGTTCAGGTCATCCCGCTGCGCATGGGCGGCGAGCAACTGGAGCCGAGCGTCCTTGGGGGCGGCTTCCGCGGCGCGCGCGGCCTCGGCGCTGGCGGTGTGCTCGCGCTCGTCATACGCGCGGAAGAAGCCCAGCACCCGGGCGTAGTCGCCGCGCAACGCGGCGTCATCCGGGTTCTTCTCCACCATCGCGCGCAGGGCGGAGGTGAGGGTGGGCAGCGGCTGGGGCTGCGGCGCGGTGAGCTTCTCCAGGGCGGGCGCCTTCGCCGGCAGCGTCGCGCGCACGGTGGGCGACTCCTGGCGCAGGTAGAAACCCAGCGGGCCGGACTCCTGGCACACCTTCACGAGCACGCGGTTGAGGCCCTTGCGCAGCTTCACGGACACGCGGGACTGGTCCGGGCGCGGCAGGTTGTAGCGGTCCTCCTTCGCGGCGAGCTGCCCGTTCACCCACAGCCGGAACGCGCCGGACGTGCCCACGCCCAGCGACACGCGCGACTCCTGGGAGGACTCCAGCCAGGTGACGGCGTAGGCCACGGCCTCGCGGTTGGGGCGGATGGCGGTGGCCAGGTCGATGTAGCCATCCGCGGTGTTCGCCGTCAGCTTGCGCCAGGTGGTGTTGCCGCCCTTGGCCGCGGGGTAGGTGGCGGACAGGTCCAGGTTGGCGGCCTCGGGGCCGAAGTCGGTGTCACAGCCGGCCTTGCCTTCGTTTTCGAAGCCGCCGGTGACGTAGTAGTCGCCCACGTAGCCCAGCCACTGCTTCACCTCGTTGGCGCGCACCAGTCGTCCCCGGGCGCGCTCGGTGTCCAGCAGGAGCATCTGCGCGGTGGCGCGGGTATTCGGGTCCGAGGTGCGGCGGGAGGCCACGTAGGCGTAGGTGCTCAGCAGGGGCGTGAGGTCCTCCACCTCGTCCACCAGCGCGTGCATCCGCAGCAGGCTGGCGGCGCTTCGGGGGGAGGAGGCCTGCTTCATCGCCTCGGCCGCATGGACGCGAGCGGTCTCATCCGCGGCCGGCTTCGCCTGCGCCCACAACGGGCAGGTGAGCACGACGACTGCGGCCAGCAATGTGAAGCGGGACATCCGTTCTCCTGGGTGGACGGCTTGCGGTAAGGGGCGCCAGCCCCGGGCAGGGGCGTCGACGCGGATGAACAGGTGAACCCCTCTGGGGCTTCCCCTGCCTGGCCATCGTACGATGGAGGATGGGGTGGGGACAGGTACGCACTACTCCAGGGACGGGAGGATGACGCCGAAGTGTTCGACGAGCGCGCGCCGCAGGGCGTCTTCGTCGGGGAGAGGCTGCTCCGTCCGGACCCCACTCCGGGTCAGGACGAGTGTGCCCTCCTTGGCGGTGATGCGTCCCTCAGGCGTCGCCCGGGTGCACAGCCGCCGCTGGGTGAAGATGGAGTCCGGGGAGGTCTGGTGGTAGCGGCACATGCCCTCGAAGTCCGCGAGTTGGCGGGGCACGAGGGAGAGGCGGTACTCCGCCTCCCATCCGGAGGGCTTCTCACTCCAGAGGATGAGGTTGTTACCCTCCGGTGAGAGGCGGTACGCGCGGCCGGAGCGCACCTGGACGTCGTGGGTGTCCAGGCGCAGGGGCTCGGTGAAGCACTCACCGAAGCCGACATCCGCCAACCAGCGTCCCTGTTCATCCTCCACCTGGAGGGCCAGGTGGTCGAACTCGGGGCCGTAGGCGCTGCCATCCGGGGCCGTGGCCACGCCCGCGGACAGCAGCGTCACCCGGTGACCCAGCGCCGTCAGCAGCCGGGCGAAGAGGCCGTTGAGCTCGTAGCAGAAGCCGCCGCGCCGCTGGACGACGACCTTCTCGAAGAGGGCGTTCATGTCGAGCCGAATGGGCCGCTTCAGGTGGATGTCCAGGTTCTCGAAGGGCACGGCCTCCAAGTGGGCCCGGTGCAGCCTCGTGAGGGACTGCTCCGCCCCGACACCGATTCGCTCCAGGTAGCGCGCGACGTCGAACATGGGGGAACTGTGTCACGCGAGGGCGCAGACGGGTCAGACATTGAAGAGACGGATGGCGGCCGTGGCGGCGGCGTCCGCGGCGGGTACGCCCGCACTGGCTGCTGCCGTGGCAGCCAGGGGGGCGCTCCGAGGCTCGAGCGCCCGGACGGTGGCCATGGCCGCGGCTGCTTCTTCCGATGCGCCCGATGCCCGCATCGACGCGGACTCGGCGATGGCCACGGAGATGGGATGGGCCATGCCCACGCTGAGGCTCTGGGCGGCCTGGTCCACCGGCCCCGCGGGAACGCCGATGGCTGATGCGCTGGCCGCGGCCGCGACCGCGCGGTGATTGGCGGCGCCACCCACGGCGAGCTGGGTGACGACCATGGCCGCGGCGACGGTGGCACATGCGAGCGGGGCGGCGCCCGCGACCAGTGCCGTGTTGGCATCGGTGGCGGCGGTGACGCCGGCCAGGGCAATGGTCCCAGCCGCCGCGTTCGCCGCGAGCGCCGGAACACCCGCTGCCGCCGCTGCCGCCGCGTAACAGGCCGCCGATTGGGCCGCGGTCGGCAGCGTCAATGCATCCGCCGTGACGAGGGCGTCTGCCGCCGCCACAGCCGCGGCTGCCTCCTCGCTGGAATTCGCGACGGTGGCGGCCGTCACCGCGGTGTTGCCGACGGCGGGCACGGGGACGCCCGTGAGGGTGGCGGCCGCGGCTTCAGCGGCGGCGGCTGCGCCTCCCATCGCAGCGGTGACGGCGGCTGTCGCTGATGCGTAACAGACGGCGGCGTCCCCGAGCGCCGGGGGGGCCGCCCCGGTGGCTGTCAGCACGGCAGATGCGGCTGTCACGGCGGCGGCGGCTGTTGGCGTGGAGGCAGCCACGAGGCCCGCGACAGCGGCTGGGTTGGGGTGGATGGCGCCGCCCGCGAGCGTAGCGGCGCAGACATTCACGGCGGCCTGGGCGATGCCCGGCACGGTGGCGGCCGCGGCGGCATGACAGGTGCTCGCGTCCGCCGCGACTGGCGGAGTCACGCCCGCGTGGGCCATGCCCGCTGCCGCCGCGACGACCGCGGCGATGGCCGGAAGGGTGATGCCCGCCGTGCGCAGGAGGAGGGCGTGGTGCGCCGCGACCGGAGGTCCCGCCGAGATGGCGTTGGCCACCGCATCCAGCCTCGCGGGAAGTGGGGCCCCTCCGACCATGGCGGAGATGGCGGCCACCCTGGCGGCGACGGGCGCTGGCAGGTTCGCGCCCAATGCGCAGGCATGGGTGCTTCCGACGATGGCCGCCGCGAAGTTGTCAATCCCGACACCGGCGGCCGCCGCCTGGGCCGCGCTGAGGGCCGCCGCGCCCGTGCCTCCCAGGAAGGGAAGCGCCACGGTCGCGGCGACAGCGGTGAGAGGCGGCTCTCCCAGGCTCACCGCCAGCGCGGCCACCACCGCGGCGAGGTCCACCGGGGGCAGGACCAGTGGGGCGGCCAGCACCGCGGCACGGGCCGCCGTGACGGCCTCGGCGGCCGATGGCGGGACGCCCCCGAGCATCGCGGCCGCCGGGGAGAGAGGCCCGCCCCTGACGACGTCCCCTCGCGCCATGGCGGCGGGCCACCAGGCCGCGAGGACCGCTTGGGTCACGAGGATGCATGCGCTCGTGGCATGGGCCGCGGCGACGCCCGTGACTGCTGCCCTGGCGAAGGGCACGGCGGCCCGTGCCGCGATGGCGGGCTCCAGGCTCCGACGGGCCGCTCGTGTGGCTGGAACGCCGTGCCGGCCCAGTTGCGCGGCGTTGACGGGACCTGCCGCGGGGGCCGTGGCGGCGGCCGCTGCGGGGACCACTCCGATGGCGGTGGCTACGGCCGTGGCTGGCGCTGTTCCCGCTCCCACGGCTGCGGCGGCTCGGACCGCGGCGACCTCCTTGCAGCCATGGCAGGTCCGCGAAAGGGTGCCCGTGACGGCGGAGGCCGGACGCAGCGGTCCTTCGTAGAACGGGGCCAGCTCCCACCCCAAGGCGTGGTGCCCGCGAGGGCTGTGGTCTGGCTGTGTGCTCTGGTCCGCGTGCATGCTGGTGTTGCGGCGCACCGCCCAACCCCGGCGCTGGTACTTGTCGATGGCGAGATGGGCGGGATGTCCCACGCCCTGAGAGAGATAGCGGTGCGCGAAGGGAGGGGCCGCCGCCGCGCCACCCGTCTGGGTGGCGACGCCGTAGGAATAACCGATGCGGTCCGCCGCCGCATGTGCGAGCCCGGCGGCGGGAGGTGCGCCCGCCGCCTGACCGTTTTGCGCCGCGCGCGCCGCCTCGACAACCGCGGCCACTTCGGAGAGAGACGCCGCGGGCCCGATGGCCGCGAGGGCGGCGGCAATCTCAACCAACGCGAGCGGAAACTTCGGGAGCGACTGGCCGCGAGACACCAGCGCATCCAGGATGATTTCGGGAAGGACGGGCGAGGGGGCGAAGGCGTTGGCCACCGCGAAGGGCGCATTCGCCGGGTCGATGGGCGCGCTCCGCGCGAGCCCCAGCGCGGCCTGAACCGCCGCCAGCGGCGGGTTGGGAATGGCGGCGGCGGCGGTGGCGAAATAGGGATGGGTCACCGCGGGGAGGTTGGCAATCCCCGCTCCGGCGAGGGCCGCCACGGTGCCCCCGGCGCCGGTGGTGATGCTCAAGCGGGAGGCCTGGACGATGGCGGTGGCGGTCGGGACGGAGATGGTTCCGCCTTGGGCGATGCTCCGCCGCACGGCCACGGCCGCGGCGACGGCCTGCAGGACGGGTTGTGGCGCTCCGGGCCTCGCGCTGACGTGCGCCTGCTCCACGGCTCTGCGCGCTGATGCGGTGCGGTGGGCGTTGGGGAGATCCCTGGCCATGAGGACGGCCGCAGTGGCCGCCCTGACCACCTGGGGGCCTCCTGGCACTGCCACCACGGGACCCAGTCCTGGCACCGCCGCCGCAGCGCCACCGCCCAATGCGGCCGTCACCGTGGCCCACGCCGCCGCCGTTCCTCCGACCAGGACGGGCACGGGGAGCGGGGCGCCCGCGGACACGGCCCCCAGTTGGACGAACTGCGCTTGTGGCGTGTTCGGGACGGCGTTCTCCAGGACCACCGCCGCGGCCGCCGCACGGGCCACCACGAGCGGGGTGAAGGCCCCCGCGGAGGCCGCATAGGCGGCGCGTTCCGCCGCGGCGGCCAGGTTCGCCAGGTTCGCGGGCAATGGGAGTGGGAGCGCCGCCGCGGCCGCCGCGGCCGTCGCGGCCCGGCGGATGTTGGGATTGGGAAGCGCTGACGCCGCGTGCGCGACCGCGGCCGCACGGGTGGGCAGCGTGTTGGGAGCCCATGGAATCCTGTCGGGATTCAGGTCGTTCGCCCCCACCTTGTTGGAGCCGTGGTGGGTCGCGGTGAGGCCCACGACGACGGGCGGGTGGCCCGTGGGGGCGTAGGGCAGCGCCACCGCGCCTCCGGGAGCTCCGCCGCCGGGTGCGGCGAAGGGGCGCCGCTGCGCGGGGATGTATTGGTAGTTGACGTCGCCCGTGAGGAGCACGAACCGCTCGTTGGCGTGGAAGGGCGCCTCTCCCTGGAGTGTCGGTGGCAGCGGGGGCGCGAGGGCCTTGCAGACCGCGGCCGGGTTGCTGACGCCAGCGGCGCGGGCCACCGCGCCTTCCAGCGACAGGCCGGGGAGCGGCGCGGGGGCGTGGGTGCGTACCACGGCCTCCACCGCGGCCCGCACCGCCTCGCCGCCCTGTGGCACGACGCCGGCCGCCGTATTCGCCGCCGTCGTGACGGGGGAGGCGGCAGGTGCACCGACGATGGCTCCTTGCACATGGGCCAACGCCAGGGCCCCGGCGCTCCCGGGCATCAGCGGCGCGCCGCCCGCCGCCGCTGTCCCCATGGCCGTGAAGGTGGCGACCGCCGTGCCCGGCGCGCCGCTCGCCACGATGACGGCCGCGCCCGCCGCCGCCGCCATCTGGGGCAGGTTTCCGCCCGCGACCACCACGGCGTCCGCGGCGACTTCAGCGGCCCGGCCCAGCGCCACCGCCGTGGCGGCAGCGAGCGCGGGGTGCGCCACGGCCAGCGTCGCGATGACCAGCCGCTGTCTCGCGGTGAGACCGGCGCCTGGACCACCAGCTCCCACCGCCGCGGTGGCCGCGGCCGACTGTCGCCGGGCGAGGATCGCCGCGGGATTGGGGTTGCCACCGGCCGGCCCCATCGCCGCGAGAAATGCGGCCAGGCCGCCTCCAATGCCAGGAAGGTTGGGCCCCGCGAACGCTGCCGCCACCCAGCCCGGAGGGGCGCCTCCGCCGATGGTGACCAGACCTCGCCCATTGCCCCCCAGGTTGTTGGCGTCGGTGGCCACGGGGCCGGCGGCGACAGCAGCCGCACCGGCCGCGTCGCGCACGCAGACATACAGCGCCAGCCCGGAGTTGTTGCGCGGGTCCGAGCCACTGGCGAGCGGGTTCTGCGCGCCTTCACGGTAGTTGCGTTCGACGAAGCCCCAGGGAAACCGCATGTGACTGCCACCTGGGCGGTTCCAGGAGCTCGGCGTGCCGCGCGGACTCGCGGCGGTTCCAGGCCGCCCCGACGCCGCCCAGATGTAGAACTCGCCACCGTCGTGGACGACGCGCGCGACCGTGTCGCGGCACACGACGGTGCCCATGTGCTGCTGCGGCGCGAGCCACCGGCAGCGGAAGGACTCCGGGTAGTAGCGCCCCAAATCACAGTGGTCCATGTCCCAGTGGGACAGGATGATGAGCGGGCCGTTGCACATGCAGGGGCCCACACAGTGCCCCAGTGGAATGATGGGGAAGGTCCCCTGCTGGCCGTTCGCCGGGCTGCCGAAGTCGTAATAGACGATGGCGCGCCCCTGGTTGTCGTACAGCACCGAGCACGCGCCCTGGCCCACGTTGAAGAGCCCCACGAAGGGGGCGAACAAGCGGTTCGGGTCGGACGCATCCATCGGATTGGGCGCGCCATCACCTACGTAGGCGTGGGCCGTAGGCGGTGGGGCGCCTGGCCGCGACCGTTCCCTGGGCACCACTCGTGAAGTCAACGCAGGGCCGGCTGCTCCGGCGAATGCGAGCACGGGCCCTCCGGGAGGCGGCATCCAGTCATCGAAGAAGTCCGCGACCTCCGCGGTGAAGGCGCGCACCTGTTGAGTGAGCTGGCGGGCCGCGGCGCGCATCCACCGGGCCAGCGCCGGGGTGGCGACCCGGGCCGACACCGGGATGGGGAGGGGCGCGGAAGGAATGGCGAAGGGGTTCTTCACGGGCGGCTCTGGAATCGGGCCAGAGCCTCCGGAGCCGCCAGGGCCTCCTGGACGAGACGGAGGCGGCGGTGGTGGCGGCGCGGGCAGCGGGAAGTGGAGCGCCTTGAGGGCGCCCTGCGTCAGCCCTCCATCCGAGCGATCCTCCACCCGCAGGAAGCTCCGCAGCCAGCGCTCCGCGGGCGGCGAGTCCGTGTCCGGGGTGAAGCCTCGCACCGTGTGCACTCCCGCGCGACGCACGTTGCCCGCCCGCACGAAGAGCCCGTCCGGGCGGGTGCTGCCCGGCGCCGCCTGCAGCTCCAGGTGGAACCAGTCCGTCTCGTAGAGGTCATCACGCAGCGGGTCCCCGGGCGCGAGCTCGAACTCGAAAACGGACACCGGGGCGGAATCATTGCCGTCGTCGATGACTCGCCGCAGGAACCAGTAATAGACGACGTAGAAGAGGTTGAGTTGCTCCAGCGTCAGCGCATCGTAGAAGTCCTCGAAGCGCCGGCCGTTGATGACGGCATTGAAGAAGCGGAGGAAGTCGCCCGGGTCGAACTGCTTCTCCAGTTCGTTCCAGACACGGTCCATCCAGTCGCGTTCGACGCACTCCAGCCGCAGGTAGAGCGGGTCGTCGTCCGCGCCTTCCCGCTCCGTGACGAACGCGTAGTAGCGGCCGGGAAACCGGATGTTGAGCGTGTTGATTTCACCGCCGCGCGCGACGCGGCCCAGACGGCGGCGCTTGGACACTGGAGCAGGGGGCGTGGTCTCAGGCACCGTGAGCCTCCCGCAGCTTGTGGCGGGTCCGCTCATCCACCGTACCGTTGGGCATCAGCCCGTACTCGGCCTGGAACCTCGCGACCGCCTCGGAGAGCGCGTCCTCTTCGCTGGCCTCGTCCGCGAGGAAACCCAGGTTCACCAGGCGCGCTCGCAGCCCCTCCTCCGTGGACACGGGTTGGAGCGTTCCCAGGGACAGCGTGTACTCCTCGCCGCCGACCTCCAGCGTCGCCTCGCGGGCACCGGGAGGAATCCCGCACTCGATGAGGCCCTGCTCGTTCGTCTCTCCTTCGTGGGTGACGTCCCCGATGACGAGCCGGTAGGGCACCTTCGTCCGAGGCGCACCGTCCTCATGCAGTCGCAGGCGGAAGCGTTCCGGGATGCCCTTGAGCCTGAACGTGTGCGTCCTTCCCGTCGCGCAGGGGACCTGCCGGATTTCCTTGTCCGGGAGCGTCACCGTGTCGCCGGGCTTGAGCACATGGGGGCTCGTCCGCTCCCTTCGCAGTGACTCGTTCTCGGGCGCTTCCCAGACGCGCTGAGGACTCAGGTTGTGCGCGTGGGAAATGCTGGAGACGCAGTCGCCCGCTTGTGCTGTGTACGTTCGAGGCATGGGTCCGGCGGACTGAGTGCAGCCCGTGTGCCGGACGTGGCTGGCGTGGCCCCATGCCACGGGGGGCAATCACCGCGGCGGCCGTGCGCGTCATCACGGAACGCAGATGCGTTTCGCGATGACGCGCACGGGAGGCGTGTCGCGCGCTCAGCGGGACTTCGCGGGGATCGGCTGGCCCTTCAGGAAGTCCCTGACGCTCTGCGCGTTCAGCGTGCTGGACGCGGCGCAGAGGCGGATGGACTCCATGGTGCGGGTGAGGGTGAGAGACGCGTTCTCCAGCTTCGCCGCTCGGGGGGTGAGGAATGCTTCTGCTTCGGCGGCGGTCTTCTCGTCGCACAGCATGCCCACCAGTCCGATGAGCCCGGCGACTTCGTCCGAGCGCATCCGGCTGGCGAGCGCGTCGAAGTGCTCCTGGTAGAACGCCCAGGCGAGCGCCCGCGTCTGCGGCATCGAGAAGGCCCCCGTGAGGATGGACTGGGTGTCGCGCACGTCGAACTCGCTGCCGGCCACCAGCGCGAGCGCCTCGCGCATGAGCGCCGGGTCTCGGAAGGAGCCCAGGGTGGTGAAGACGCGGCTGCGTTCGGTCCGGTCCTCCGTGGCGCGGGCGCGCGCGACCAGCGTGTCGAAGAAGGCCTTGTCTCCGTTTCGAGCCGCCACCATCAGCGCGAGGGGAACGGCCTCCGGGTGGACGGACTTCCGGTCCGCCAGCCACGCCTTCACCAGCCGGTTCGCGTCCCGGACCAGGGCCGGGTCCTCGCCGCGCAGCGCCGCCAGCCCCAGGAGGTTGGGTCGCAGCGACTTCACCGCGTCGTCGTCACCGGGCTTGGGCTCCCAGCCCAGCGCGCGGGCCCGAGGGCCGTACATCGCGGCCACCCAGTTCCGGTAGCGCGCGCTCTCGTCGTTGGACAGTCGGTCCACGTGCACGAAGGTCAGCAGCCGGGCGCCGCGCTGCATGATGAGGCGGTGGTCCGCCTTGGCCGTGGTGGGCACGTAGCGCAGGACGTCGCCCAGGGGCAGGTCTCCCCGGCGCACCCCGGCCTCCATGTCGGCCAACAGGGTCAGCCGCTCGCGCACCGTCAACGCTTCCGTGGGCGCGGCCAGCACGCGGGTGAGCTGCTCGCGCGTGTAGCCGGAGCGGTAGTAGCCGGTGCCGCCCGCGTTGAGCACGAACCAGGAAGGGCAGCTCTTGCCGGGCAACGCCAACTCGCCCGTGGCCCCGGTGAGCATGGTGCACGTGCGCTCGGACGTCTTGCCGGAACCCGCGCGCACACACACCGGCACGGACCACGTCTGGTCCTTGCTGGCGGTGGAGCCCGCGGGGACGTAGCGCTCCTGCGTGAACGTCAGCTTCGCGGGGGCTCCCGGCTGGCATTGCAGTTCGGCGGCGATGCGCGGCGCGCCTGGCTGGTCGATGAAGCTGCGGAAGGCACGCGCGACGTCCGGCCCTGCGGCGGCCGACAGCGTGGCGGCGAAGTCCTCCGACGTGGCCACGCCCCATTCATGCTTCTTGATGTGGCCGCGCAGCAGGTCGCGCATGCGCTCCTCACCGAGCCATGCCTCGAACATGTCGATGATGGCCGAGCCCTTGGCGTACGTGGTGCCGTTGTCGAACGAGCCGAGCACCTCGTCATGCGTGTTGGCGGGCTTGCGCACCGGCGGGGTGGCGGCGAGCGCGTCCGTGTCCAACGCGAAGAGCGTGGACTGGGTGCTCTGCTCCAGTCCGAAGCCCCAGCTCGTGTCGAAGGGGTCCACCGTCTTGCGGTCCAGCCACGAGGTGAGCGACTCGTTGAGCCAGATGTCGTCCCACCACTGGCAGGTGACGATGTTGCCGAACCAGTAGTGCCCCAGTTCGTGGTTGGCGATGTTCACGTACCACTTGCGGCGCGCGAGCGTCTCCTCGCCGGGACGGATGAGCGTCAGCGGCTGCCCGAGCGCGACGAGGCCCGGGTGCTCCATGGTGCCCCAGTAGCGCGGCACCACCGCGACATCGAGCTTCTCGTACGGGTACGGCATGTCGAAGTAGTCTTCAATCAGCGTGACGATGCGCGGCGTGACGCTGGCCGCGTAGGCCGTCTCCGCGCCCCGGCCGCGCGGCACGATGAAGCGCAGCGGCGCGGCGTTGCGGCCCGCGGTGCCCGCGTCCACCACGTCGAAGGGGCCCACCACGAACGCCACGAGGTAGCTGGGCATCGGCTTGCTCTCGGCGAACGTGACGCGCGCCAGCCCGTCCGGCAGCTTCTCGCGCGAGACGATGGGGTGGTTGGCGAGCGCGACGTGGTCCTCCTTGGCGGTGATGCGCAGCGTCCAGGGCACCTTGAAGCCCGGCTCGTCGAAGCAGGGGAAGGCGCGGCGCGCGTCGACGGGCTCGAAGAAGGTGTAGAGGTAGGGCTCGCCGCCTTCCTCCACGGCGTAGAGGCCCTGGCTGCGCTCGCGGTCGACCTTGCCGGTGAAGGCGATGTGGATGCGGGCCTTGCCCGGCGCGAGCGTTTCGGGGAGCAGCAGCCCGAGCCGCCCTTCGCTGGCGGTGACAGGACGGGCCTCCAGGGTGCGGCCTCCCGCTTCGATGCGGGCCTGCGAGACTTCCATGTCCTGCCCGTGCAGCCAGACCTGGCGCACCGGCTCGCTCACATCCACGTCGATGCTGACGCTGCCGGAGAAGGTGGGCTCGGCGGGCAGCAGCTTCAGGTCGAGCGCGTAACGCGTGGGGCGGACCGAGTCGGGCAGCCGCAGCGCGGGGGGCTGGGGTTCGGGCCATTCAGGGGCAGTGGCCACGGGAGCGGCGGGGGGCGCCTCGGGCGCATGGGCGCAGCGGAGGACGGCGACCGCGAGTGCAAGTGGGAGGAGCGAGCGCATGGGCTGACGCTAACTCCAGTCGGCCCTCGGGCCGAAGCCCCTGAGTGTGGCCACTCGCTGATGAACGCGGCTCTTTCCGGAGAGGCGGAGAGTGGGACCGTGTGCGTTGAGCGTCCGCGTCATGGGATGCCGTGTTCCGGAACGCGAACGAGGCCGTGCGGTGATTCGGACCGCGCGCGTCGGAGGCGTTCGTTGGTTCGCCATTTGCTGACGCCAGGACATGGGGGCGGATTGACCGCGACGGAGTGCCGCCACACGATGAAGGCATCATGGGACGGCCTACTGATGAAGGAGGGGCTGCCATCCCCCGGGCGCCCTCGCAGGATGCGTGGGACAGGATGAATCCGGAGGAGCGGGCGCGGGTGGTGGAGTCGCTGCCAGCGGAAGTGACGTATGCGGAGATGGCGCCGCCCGAAGGGGACCGGCACCAGTGGGCGAAGTTCCGGGCGTTGGATGTTCTTCGGGGCTATTTCGGTCATCAGCGGCGCACGGCCTACGTCGGCTCGGAGCTGCCGGTGTACTACCCGGACGAGCGGCGCTTCGCGCCAGACCTGCTGGTCGTCTTCGATGTGGGCGCCCACCCGCGGGAGAAGTGGCTCGTCAGCCATGAGGGCCGTGGGTTGGACTGGGTGATGGAGGTCCACGTCGGGGGCGACCGGAAGAAGGACGCCGAGTTCAACGTGCGGCGCTATGCCCGGCTCGGAATTCCCGAGTACTTCATCTACGACCGGTCCCGGGAGCGACTGGAGGCCTACACGCTGGAGTCACCCGGCGCGGGCGTCTACGTGCGGATGGAGCCGACGCAGGGCCGCTATGTCTCGCGGGTGCTGGGCTTGGAGCTGGAGTTGGTGGGAGAGCGGCTGCGGTTCTGGGCTGGCAACGCGCTCTTGATGGAGTCCGATGAGCTCATCGTCCGGATGCGAGAGCGCATCAACTGGCTCGAACAGCGCGCGGATGAGGCGGCCCACCTGCGAGAAGATGAAATCCGGCGCAGGGAAGACGCGGAGCGTCGCGTGGCCGAGCTCCAGGCCGAACTGGAGCGAGTCCGGGCCGCCCAGAAGTAGTCCTCGGGCGCTGTCCACTCACTCCAGGCTGAAGGCCCGCGCCAGCGTCAGCATCTCCACTTGGACGGAGCCCGCTTCGAGCAGGGCCGAGGCCGCCGCCCTGGCGGTGGCTCCGGTGGTGAACACATCGTCCACCAGCAGCACACGCTGCCCCGAGACACGGGAAGACGCGGCGAACGCCCCCGCGACGTTGTTTGCCCGCTCTGCCTCGCTCAGCCCCACCTGCCGCTGTGTCTCGCGGTGCCGCGTCAGCAATCCCACGGGGGCCTTGCGCCCCGTGGCCTTCGCCAGCGCGCCCGCCAGCAACTGGGCCTGGTCGTACTTGCGCGCGTGATAGCGCCGCGTGTGCAGCGGCAACGCGACCACCAGCTCGGGTGCTCGGCTGAGGAAGCTTCGCGCCTCGTCCGCCAGCAGCGCCCCCAGCGGGCCCGCGAGGTTGGGGTGGTCCTCGTACTTGAAGGGGCATACTTCCGAGTCAGATGGTGATGAAATCAGCCGTCTAACAACGGGATAACAACATCGGAGGAAGTGTGTCCACAGGTGGCGCGAAGTGGATTGGCAGGTGGGATGGTGGTCGAGTTCGACTGACCCGAGGGCGGTCCGTGTGGGTCATCGAGCGGAGGGTCAACGGTATCGTTCGGGCCATCACTCTGGACGTCGCCAGCGAGCGCGACGCTCGTGCCGAGCTGGTTCTTTTCGAGCGCGACCCGGGGGCCTACAAGACCAAGAAGCAGGTTGCAGCAGAGGCTGCGGCGTCCGTCGCCCAAGCAGAAAAGAAGGGCGTTGCGCTGGACGAAGAGACCTTCGAGGCGTTTCTCAGGAACGTGAAGGCGGAGGGCCTGACGGACCGTTACCGTCGCTACATCCTTGCCCCCTATTTGACCGCCTGGGGAGTGGCACTTGAGAAAAGGCCACTGCGAGACGTGTCTCTCACTGAGTTGCACGTAATGTTGGACAAATGGCCAACTGCACGGACCCCCCGGATTATCGCATTAAAGGCTTTTACGGCTTGGCTCCGAGAGAGGGATATGCTTCGGCTTGCCGAGGACCCCACGGCTGAGCTGAAGGTTCCCCCTTCAAAGGCTGAAAAGAGCATTCGCCAAAAGGGGTACAGCATGGCTGCGGTAGAGCAGGCTTATGCTGAAGCAAACAGTCAACGCCTTAGAGACACGTTGTGTCTACGTGCCAAGACGGGGATGCATGGAACCGAGATTGACCGAGTGGCGCGCGGGGATGCGATTCTAAAGGACGTGAGCGACCCCTGTGGAATCAAGGGGACCATTACTTTTCGGCAGCTCAAGGCGGACATGACGCATACGATCAGTCTGGATGCTCAAGCGTTCGCTGCGGTGGAGAGGCTTCAGGCATTCGGGAAGGGCCTGGAAGACTCTGGTATCGTCCAGTCTCTTCGCCGCATCGCGGAGCGACTTAAGCTGACGTGTGTAGACGAGGAGCAGCGGAAGAAGATCGTTCCCCTTCATCCGAGCCAGTTAAGGCATAGCTTTTCGACGTGGGCTCGCAAGTACGGAGAGCTTGTGCGGCCGACGGGCAAAGGGCTCCCCATCGAAGAGGTCTCGGCCGTTATGGGGCACACGAGCGTCAAGACGACGAAGAAGTTCTATTTGACGGAAGAGGTTCCCCCAATGATTCGACTCCCTCTTCAACTCGTTCATCAAGAAGACCCCTCGACAGACCGTATTACTTCGCGAAAAGCGGCTTCAATCGACTGAGTTCGCCGCGTTGGCGTTTGCCGCTTTCGATGAGGAGCTGTCTCTCTCTCTTTGTCGACGTCAAGGCATGAGAGGACCGAATCGAGCCGCACCGTCGCCTTCTTGCCGAGCTTGGGTGCCCGCTTCAGGCGCCCTTCGGCAAGGAGTTCGAACACGCGAGTCCTCTTGCAGAGAAGCAGCTCGGCGGCACGTTCAATCGTTACGACGGGGCCATCGAGCCCGGGACCGGTAGGGTGCTGGGGCATGGCTACCTCGGGAAGACTTTCCGGGGCGCGAGTCGGCCGACGACGTGAAGGCCGATGCCGACGGCATCCCAAACGTTGTGGTGCTTGTCCTGGGCTCGCGGGAGCTGCACCCGTAGGTGTTCGTGCGGTCGCTCGCCGAGGCGCGCTTTGATGCGCTCGACCATGACGTCGCCGTCGAGCGTTCCCTTCCACTCGCGCGGCAGGAAGCTGCGCTCACTCGTCGCGCGAAGCTCACCGGCAACCCGGCCGACGACTCCCGCGAGTTCAATCAGGTCGTTCGGGTCGCCCTTGCTCTTCCCGGCCGTGTAGACCTGGGGGCACTCGCACGCGACGGTGACGGAAACAGCCACGCCAGCGGCCCTGAGAGGCTCCAGGAACGTCGAGACGAACTCGGCGACCCCTCCCGCCATGCGCGACCATGTCGCGAGCCCACGGGCCTTCCGCTCGGGATTCGTAGGCATGCCCGCCGCGAGCAGCTCGCCCGAGTCCAGGTCGAAGACCGCGACGCCGCACTCGCGAAGCCCGGGGTCAAGCGCCACCAGTAGGTTCCGAGTCGTCGGCATCAGGGGGCCGCCACCAGGAGATGACGAGAGGTCGCTTCACCTCCCAGCGTGGGCAGCAAGCTCAGCTCGTGGAAGTCGGCGACATCGAAGGCGACCGCGTCGTCGAGGTCCGCGTCGAGATACGGGCAGAGGGCGGGCGGGAGCTGTTCGAGCGCGTCGGTTGTCTTGGCCATGCGTTGCACCTGTTAGGGAGTGCGTGTGCTCCCTAAATGGGTGCGGATTTCGGCCGTGGTTCAGGCAGCGCGCTTTGTTGGTGGCTCCCAGACGAGCAGCCGCCCGGAGCTGTCGCGCACGGTGGCGACGTCCTTCGACATGATGCGGGACAACGCGGGCTCGGCTTCGATTGCCGGTGCCAGGTCGGGAGTCGTCTCCTTCATCGCCTCGCGCATCAGGTACGCCTTGCGCTCGGCTGCGTCGTGCATCCGCTGGGCGCTATTGGCGGGCAGCTCGCTGATCAGCTCGTCATGCACCATGAGGACGAGTCGCGAGCCGTAGAGCGGCGAGCGACGGTCGACGTACATCTCGCGGCTGACGCGCCACATGGCGAGCTTGCACCCGACAGCGCCGAGCCCCTGGAAGGGCGTGTTGAGAATCTGCGTGTAGCCGCACCCGCCGCGCAGGATGTTCGCGCCCGGAATCATCACATCGGCGAACCCGCCCCCGTAGGTGCTCGACTTCGCTCGCTGCTGAAGCTCGCGCTGCTCAGGCCACGCGTTGAGCCACTTCGTGTCCAGTTCCTTGGCCACTTCGACGCAGGCCCGGCAGACCATCTTCGGCTTGCGCTGCACGGTGATGACGATGCGCTCGATGCCGCAGACGTCTGCGCGCTTCGCCAGCAGGCAGAAGGAAACCCGGTCCTTCGCGCGTGCGTTGTAGACGAGCGAGCCGCCCGTCATCCCGCCGCCCTTGCCGAAGTTGAGAATCTTCGCGAGCTGACGGAAGGCGACCGCGAGGGGGTCTTTCGCCTTCACCTTCGGAAGCAGCTCGTCGTAGCTCGCCCCGAGGAATTCGGCCGCGGCAAGGGTGTGGACGTCGAGCCCACTGTTCAGCGCTTCGGCCATCTTCGAGTAGCCGAGTTCCCAGATGGCCCGCTGAGCCATGGTGCGAAGCTCAAGCCCTCCGTAGTCGACCGAGCAGTAGGCGAAGCCGGGACGGGCCTCGTGGACCTCCCGGATGCCGCCCTTCTGCGGGAGCTGCTGGTAGTCGCTCGAAACGCGCGTGGTGCTAACGAGCACGTTGAAGCGCGGATTGATGGGGAGCGAGGTGCCCGCTTCGACGACGTCCAGGTAAGTCGACTTGTACTTGTCGACGCGCCCGCTCTTGCCCAAGTCTTCGAGCAGCGCGTCGCCCGAACCGAGCAGCGTGTCACGGTCGGTCGCGACCTGGCCGTCGGGGAATCGGTCGCTGGGCGCGGTAATGGGCGGCTGTCCGTCATAGGCGGCAGTCACGAGCGCAGCGAGGCGCTTCGAGTCTTTGGTGCCGTCGGCTCGGTAGATGCCTGCCGCCTGGAACTTGGCCCGGTTCTCTCCCCACTCCCGTTCCACCCGCTCCCGCAGCACGGCGACCGAGTCACCGTTCGTTCGAAGTCCCCAGATGGAAGCGAGGTGGAGCGCGAAGGCGGCGCGCATCTGCTCGGCTTCGGCATGCAGGTTGCCGCCGTTGGGCGTCTCCCGTGCTACGGCTTCCTGCCGGAAGAAGACGTCGAGCGTGTAGCGGGCATCTCGCTTCGGGTACGCAGCGGCTTCCGTCGGCCAGCGCTCGACAGGAACGCCGTCGAGTTCCGCGTAGCGCAGGCGCCATGCCTTCGGGTTCTTTTTGTCCTCGCTGATGTCGAGCCCAAGGTAGCGCTGCACGAGAAGCGCGAGCGGGTAGCGGGCGCCTTCGTCATCGTCGAGCTTCCGGCCCGTCGACGGGTCCACGCCGTAGAGTCCCCTCGCGATGTCGATGAGGGCTTCTCGAATCTGGACACAATGCAGTCGGCCTGCTTCGAGCGCCGCGAAGATGGGCGCCACAAGGCTCGGGTCATCCGCCGCCATGACGCCCAGGTCGTAAGCGAGGTTTGCGCCAACGAGGCGCGTGTCAGACGCGGCGATGGCCTCGCGGAAGAACTGCCGGGCTTGGGCCTTGTCCAGCAGTCGTTCACTGCCTGGAGCTGCCGCCGCGATGCTGCCGCACACGAGAGGAGGCGCGAGCAAGCCGGGCTGAATCAGCCACGTTTCCGTGTCGAAGGACCAGACATTCATGAAGGCTGCCTTTGGGAGTGGGAAAGCGGCCCGTGTCGTGGGCCAGCCGCCGACGGAAGCGCGCCGTCAGTCGCCGCCCGGTTTCAGGCGAGGGCGTCGGTGAGCGCGGGGAGCTTGCTCGCCTTGCGCGCGTGCTCGGCCTGGGCGAGCTGCTCGTCGTTCATCTCGACGTGCGACCAGCGATAGCCGCTGATGACCTTCCCGGCGTGGCCCTCCTTCACCGGGAGCTGCTTCGGGAAGACCTCGCAGCGAATCAGGAGGTGCGTCCCCGCCTGCCGCTCGTCGAAGAACTTCTTCAGCGCGGCCGGGTTGGCGAACTCGTATTCGTCGGCCCCCACGAGCGTCATCAGGAAGGACTTGAAGCGTCCGCCGCCCCCCTTCTTCTGGTCGCTCAGGTTCTCGACGTAGTCGACCGTCTCGCCCGGTCGGCTCGGAGTCTCGCCACCCGCGAGGGGCTCGGACTCGCGAACCTTCAGCTCGGCGATGGCCGAGTCGCCCTTGAAGCCCTCCTTCGTGCGGATGACCTCGACTTCGAGCAGGTAGCGACCGAAGCGCGGGTAGCGTCCGCCAGCCGCAGCCTGCGCGGTGGCAATCTTCGTCAGTGCGTTGTTCATGTTACGTGGGCCCTTCGGCTCGGGTTACGTCAGCGGCGAAGTGCGCTGACCCCACGTAAATGTGTGCGGATTCTGGGAGTGGCTCGGAGAGGCACCCTTTTTACTCGGTACTTCCTCCGGTCAGTCCCTTGTTCGAATCGGGCGTTGGTGTTCCGGCAAATGCTACGAACTCCACTTGCCCCCAAAGATAAAACACCCAAAACGAGCAGTTGTCCTCGCGACGCACGCGATACCGCAAGCCCGGGGCAAGGAGGTTGTTCAACGGGAGTTGTTCAATGCTTGCCCGTACGTCGAAGGCCAGTCTCTTGAGCCACTGAAACAGGATCGGTGTGTCTATCGGAAGGGGCACTTTCGTTTCATTGTAGTGAAGACCTCGAACGAACTTCTCGCAAATCTTAACAGCTACTTCGTGGTCGAGCTCAAGTGCTGGCGACGCCTTTACAAGCAACCCTGCGGGCGTGCGCACGGGCACTTCGAGCCGCCATGGAGCGGGGGTATTGGGCGGCCGAACGACATACTTAATTTGTCGCGCGATGCTTTTTAGTTTTGCTGCCCTATATACGGACTCCCGGATTGAAGGGGCCTTATCAAACTGCCACGAACGGCGCAGACCATCCATGACGCTAGCCACGTCGGGATTGCTAGGGTCCATTCCCATGAGGACGGGGAAGCTGAATTTTCGCTCGGCAATCTCGAACTCGTCCGCGCAGACGTCACAGACCGGTGCCGTCACGTACTGGACCGAGGGTGGCGTAGTAGATGGATACCAACTCCTGGGAAAGACATGCTCTTTCTCTGTTGCTGGGCGCGACAAGCAAAAGATGCAATTGCCCTTCTTTCGTTTTCCCATTCTGTGAGATCTGGCAGTCAGCCTGGGTGTGCGCACTCCACGAGTTCGCCTATGTTAGTGCGAACGGATTTTCAATGGAGGCGCTCAAGGTGTCATTGAATTGGGTCTGATTTGACCCTCCGTGGTGTCGGAGTTGCCCCGGTGGCGCTTCGGATTTGTTGTGTGGTTTAATGAGTCTCGCAGTGTGACTGAGGGGGCGTTAGTGAGATTTCTGATTTGTGTCGCGGTCTTGTTGTCCGTTCCAGCGCTGGGAGCACCGTTTTGTGTCCAAACGAGCTACGGCCGCAATTGCTGGTACCACAGCCGTAGTTCCTGTGAAGATGCCGCCGAGCGTAGCAACGGGCTCTGTGTCATCAACCCTGATGAGGTGGACTATCGGGCTGCGCGGAGGGGGGCGCCCTTCTGCGTACAAACTTCTTACGGCACCAATTGTTGGTACTACAGCGCGGATTCTTGTCGACGCGCCGCCAGCAGCACTAACGGAGCCTGTATCCCAAATCCTACTGCTGACTAGAACTGGCACCTTTGTCGTAGCTTGCAAGACATATCTTCTGCGGCGTGCCCTCCGTCTGTTCGATGAACCGGGCGAAATCGCGGGCCTTCTGGAAGGCTCCGACTAGCTCGTCGGTATGCTGGTACAGCTCGACCTCAACTTCGTCGGCGAGCTGTCCCTGTCGGTGGCACCGGCCGATTGCCTGTTCCCACGCAGCGCCGTCGGCCGGTGGATTCACGAACAGCATTCGCGAGAACATCGTCAGGTTCTTGCCCGTCCCGTGGGCACGAAGTGAAGCGACGATGGACCGCTTCCCACTCTCCCGGATGATGGTCGCCGACGCTTCCGGGCCGCCGCCGTAGAAAGGCACGCCCGCCGCCTTCGCGATGCGCTGGCCAAGCTCCGGGAACTCAACCCAGACGATTCCCGGCTGCCCCTTGCGTAGCGCCCACTTCGCCGCGTCACGCACAATGAAGTCGGAGAGCCACACGGCTTCCGTGACGTGGACGACGTGCTTGTGCATCTCCGCCCACGAGGGCCACGACATCGCGCGCCAAGTCGGCAGTTCCCCGTCGTAGGGCGGGGACTGGTGAGCGCGAATCGCGGCGCGCACCAGGAGCCCCGGGGAGTCGAGATGCTCGGCGGGGCGCTTGAGGCGCTCGCGTAGCTCCCGGTTGAACTCCTGCCGACGCGCGAACCACCGAACGATCAGCTCGGGGTCCTGCGGAACGCCCTGGACGTCGGGGTACCGCCAGCGGTGGAAGAAGCCGCTCGCGAGCTGCCGCGCACAGACGACGCGTTGCAGCTCGTCGACGAACTCTTCGCCGTCGGGGCGCTGGCCGCCGAGCGCAGTCTGAATGTGGGCGAGCAGTTCGTCGGGGACCTTGCCCGGGTCGCGCGTGCGAATGACGAGCGACATGCCGACGGCGCTTTCGTCCGTGGCTACGACACCCGGCGTTGCGTTGCGCCACCGACGATAGGCATCACGCACGCGTCGGCGCTCACGGTCGGTTTCGTTCTCCCCTTCAAGTGGGGCAAGCGGATGTGCCGAGTCAACGAGCTGGAGAAGCGTGCCCGGAGGGGCCACGGTAGTCCCAGGGTCGAGCGCCGAGGCCCATTCCTCGACGACGTGCTGCTTCAACGGTAGCGGGCTGCCGTCACGCAGCGCGTACTCCGCGAGGTGGGCGTAGTCCTTAACCGTTCTTGTCGCCAGCGTGCCCGACTGAGCTACGAGGCGCGTTTCGGGGTGCTGCTCCAGGTAGCGAAGGAATCGGCCAGTGCGGGCGCTCTTCCGGTCCTTCAGCTTGTGCGCTTCGTCGCAGATGATGAGGTCGGGCCGGATGCGCGTCAGGAGGTCAGTGCCTTCCTGGGTCGAAAACTTCTCGTAGGTGATGACGTGGAGGACGGGCAAGCCAGGTCGGAACCACCTGCCGCCCGCGAGGTTGGGCAAGCGCCAGTGCCCGCCGTAGAAGTGCCAGTCGACCTCGATGAGCTGGGCTCGAAGGTTGGACGGCAGGAGTAGGACGGCGACCTTGCACCCGGGCACGACGAGCGGCAGCAGGAGGTCGACCAACGTCTTCCCGTGCCCCACGCCGATGGGAAAGAGCCCGCCACCCGTGCGCGCGGCTTCCAAGAGGGCGAGGCGCTGAATGGGGAGCAACGCGGACGGGCATCGCTTCCCAAGCGTCCCGCAAGTGCAACGCGTGTCGGCAGGGGCGCGCAGCGCGGCTTCCAGCGCGACGAAGTCGGCATCGCCGTATGTGCTCGCGAGGTCGCGGCGCGGAAGGCTGAGCACCCGTGCAAGGTCTGGCGACCAGCCCACGGGCTGCCCCTTCGCGATAGTCAAACGGTCGCCAGCGAGCTTCGCGAGAGCTGTCGGCGCATCGGTGGCTGGGTGCTCGGCGAAAGTCGCCGAGCCCGGGTGGAGCCGGTGGAGAAGACGCATACTTGGATCGACTGCAATCGCTCGAATGATGGCTGGGGCTTCCTGGGTAGGTGGTTTGGTTACAGCCCCCCCCCCCGAGAGCCGACTGGTCAAGCCGTAACTGCCCGTTAAGAAGCCGACTGTGTAGGGAGCCTGTACGCAGGGCTTACTGGAGGACTCTCGTCTCCTTTAATATTCAGCCCTGGGATTGGAAGATTTGAATGAGACGGTCGGCTCTCTGGGCTCGAACCCGAAGAGTCCCAAACACTCAAAGGAACCGGCGTTGATTAGGATGGAATGCCGGTCCCTCGACTTCGACGTCGAAGGACCTGGTCGAATCGATGGGGGTTTTCAGTATTATTGGGTTGTGGAGGTCATATGGAGAGCGCAGAGGACGTATCGGAACTCAAGAAGGAGATGTTTGCTTGGCATGGCGGCGCTATGTACGCAGCACAACTCTTAGAGGCTGAGTTGGTTACGCTCCATCTCATACTGAAGAGATTTCAGGTGAATGAGGTGACTGTGCAGGAGCTTGATGCACTTGACGAGCAACTCTCACGTCGGACTCTCGGGCAGTTGGTTGGGGCGCTTGATAAACAGCCAGATCCAGCACCGAAGCTTGCGGAGAAACTGCGTGAGTATCTGCATATGCGGAATGACTTGGCGCATGCGTTTTTTAGGCGACATGATTGGTCGATTATGACGTCGCGTGGCATTGGTGTGATGATTGATGAGCTGCGGGTGGTGCATGAAAAACTGCGTGAAGCAGACGCGCTTGCCACTGAGGTGTCTGTTGAGTTTCGACGGAGGATGGGTGTGTCTGAGGCGGAGTTGCAGACGTTGGTTGCCGAAGAGATTGCTCGGCGCATGAGTTCTGAGACTGGTGTGGATGAGTAGTGGATTGCGAGTGTCGTGCCTTGGGTGGGAAATCCTGAGGCATTGGCATGGGAAACATTACTTGCGATAGCGCCAGGGGAGCTAGCGAAGACCTCGAACGACCACGTCGAACGCCGGTTCGAGCGCCTCGACGATGACCTGCATCAGCTCCGACTGGGAGACCCCGAGCGCGACGTAGCTGCCGGGGGCGGGCAGCTCGGCGCGCGCCGCCATGGCCAGCGCCCCGCGCCACTTGCCGAACCCGAGCGCCGAGTCGGAGCCCGCGAAGCGCACGTCGTCGACGCCGCCCGCTTCGGCCACCTTGCGATGCATGGTGTCGACGTAGCTCGTAAGCGACTCAGGCGTCGGTCCGTCGATGGTCGTCGGGATGCAGTCGACGAAGAGCACGCGAAGCGCGCTCGGAGGCGACGGGGCCGCGTCGGTGGGCTGCTCGGACTCGGCCGCCTTGCGAGGGCGACCGCGACGCTTCGGCGCGGGCTGCTCAGTGGCCTGGGCGACCTCCGGAGCCGTCTGCACAGGCGTAGGTGTGGGCGCGTCCGGGGGAAGAACGGCGGGCGGCTCCGGGGCATCGCGCTCAACCGCGGCAACGGTAAGTGGAGTGGATTCGGAAGCCTTGTTGAGCAGCTTGTCACGCAGGGACATCGTCTTGTTCTCTCCTGTGAGGCACTTCGCCATGAACGGACATCCGCCATACTTGCCGCAGGGGGGGCCGTAGTTCGCGGGCACGTCGGAAGCGCGGGCGGCTTGCGCGTGCTCTTTCATCGCTTCGACCTGGGGCTCGACCTTTGTCTGCCACTCGCGCTCGACGTGCTCGGCGGGCACCGTTGCGACGACGGACGCGGCAAGGCGCTGTCCCCGGGTCTGGTAGTAGAGGTGTTCAAGCTCCAGCGTGCGTAGCCCCGGGAAGCGCTCAACCTGGCTGAGTGCCCACGCGCCATAGCCGACCATCTGCAAGCCGGGTTCGGTGTCGGCGTCGGCGAGCTGTTCAGCGCTCGCGGCATTCGTCGCGACGTTGCTGGTGAACTTGTGGTCGGTGATGCGAAGGGCGCCGTCAGAGGCGAGCCGTCGAGCGTCTACGAGGTCGATGAATCCGGTGAAGGGGATGCCGCCAGCCATCAGCGGCGGTTCACCGTTCAGGGGCTGTTCGACGAGCAGGTCGGGACCGGGCGTGGGCAGAAGATGGGCGCCTGCCCTCGCGAACGTGCCCAGGACGTCTTCACCCGTCACTAGGAAATGTTCAAGCTGGGCGTGTCCTTCGGTGCCGACCTGCTGCGCTCCCGTGCTGGGCTCGGGGACGCGCATGACCTTCTGGAAGAACCATGCGCGCGGGCACAGCTTGTGGCGCTTGAGCTGGGAAACGCTCAGTCGCTGGATGACCCCGGCGATCACCGAGGGGCCGTGCTTGGGGAGGTCGACGGAAGGCGTCACCTTCTCTAAATGCGTGCGGATTTCGGGAGTGGCTCAATCGCATGACACAGACGTGCGTGCGCAATCTCCGCATATGCGGGCTCGCGCTCGATGCCGATGAAATCGAAGCCCTCGGCGAGCGCCGCGACACCTGTCGAGCCGCTACCCGCGAACAGGTCGAGAACCGTCCCGCCCGGGGGCGTGATGAGCCGACAAAGCCAGCGCATCAGCGCGAGCGACTTCACCGTCGGATGGTGGTTGCGCCCGCCTCCTGAGTTCGCCCCCGCGCGTGGCGAGTTCATCCCCGCGCTGCCTTCCTTGCGCCCGCACGCTTCGGCACCCGTGCGGAACGGCAGGTGGGCACAGCCCGTGTCCCGCTCCGTCCTGGTGGGCTTGGCGATGTAGAAGAACCGGCTCGCGCCGCCATTCGTCGCTTGCCCGTCGAGCAGCTCGGCCGCCGATTCGTCGAGCGTGACATTCGCTGGCCAGCGCCCGGATTCGTCGACTCGCTGCTGCGGGCGTCCGGTGCCGTAGACGGCGCTCGTCACCGTGTCAGGCCGCCCAGGGTTACGCGCCTTCGATTCGGCGAGGTCCGTCGGGTCTGCGTGGGGGGTTCGGCACGCGGCGACGTTGAGCGCCCCCGTGCGCCAGCGCTGGACGTTCGCGGCGACAGTGCCCCCGAGGGGCTTTCGGCAGAGAATCCAGTGCTCAGCGGCGGGCTTGAGCGCCGTTCCCCAGCCCTCCCATTCGCGAGCGGCGTCCGTGGCCGGAAGCGTCTCGACTTCCAGGTGAGAGGGCGTGCCCGAGCTGTAGACCTGGTTATCGGAGCGTCGCCCCCGGTTCGCGTACTTCCCCGGGCCGACGACGCGCCGCTGAGCGCCCGCCGCTGCGTCGAGTGCCTTGCTGACGTTGAGGGACTTCGGGAACCCCGTGCCGAATAGGTGCGTCACGACATCGCGAATCTCGAAGCCCGCGTCCTCCAGCGCCGTTGCCGTCCAGTGCGACGTTCGCGGCAGGGCCCAGACGAGCGCGTGTCCCCTGGCTTGAGCACCCGCAGAGCTTCGCGCATCACGCCGGAGAGCCACGCAATCCACGCGTCGCGCCCGCCCTTGTCGCTGTCCCACTCGCGACCCATGAAGCCGATTCCGGCCGGTGGGTCGGTGACAATGGCGTCGACGCTGTCTGGCGCGAGAACCTCGCCCACCCGCGCGGCATCTCCAACGAAGAGCGCCGCACGGTTGGTGAGTAGCTTGTTGTTCATGCACGGTAAATGCGTGCGGGTTTTGCGAGTGACTCACTCATGCGGCGCCGAGCTGCCCGCGATGACCTGGAATGGCGCGCGTCGCTCGCCCCGCTTCTCCGTGGCGGCGTTCCGAAGCTCATCCGGGACGTAGTAGACGAGCGGGCGCTTCCCGTCTCCCATTCGACGCTGGCCCCGGGTGAAGCCCAGCGACTTCAAGGCCGCGCCGATTTCCCGTGAGATCCGGTGGTCAACCTGGGCTGGGTGGAGCGCAAAGGCTTCGATGCCCACATGGAGAAGTGTCACGTCCGAGGGTCGCTTTTCGGGTGGCATCTCCAGAATCCACCGCAGGATGACTTCCTTCCGGCTGTCCCCCACGTTCTCCATGCGCAGCGCGGCCTGCTGCTCGGCCCCTGCCGCCTCCTCGTTGCTCAGCCACCAGTCCTCGCCCTGGTGGAAGCGCACGACGGCTTCGGCCCAGATTTGGTCGCGGTCGCGCTTGAGGGCGTCGGTGTCGATGCGGGAGCACTTCACCGGCCAGAAGCGCCTCTGTCCCGTGGGGTCGCGCAGGTAGTCGTCATCGTTGGTTGTGCCGACGAAGACGCAGCGGCGCGGGGCCTGCACGTTGGAGCGTCCGTAGGGCGGCCGGTAGGTGTCCTCCGTCCGGGTGATGAACGCCTTGAGCGCCTGGTCCTCCGACTTCCGGAAGGTGCTCAGCTCGGCCAGTTCGATGAACCAGAACTGAGAGGCCAGCATGGCGCTGTCCCTGCTGGTGACGTCGATGGGCGCGTCGCTGAAGTGCCGACCTCCCAAGATGCTGAACGCCGTCGACTTCCGCAGGCCCTGGGGCCCCTCCAAAATCATGACCGTGTCGACCTTGCATCCGGGACGCAGGGCACGCGCAACCGCTGAGATGGCGAACTTCGCGCCGACGGCCTGGAGGTATCGAGCATCCCCTTGCGCGCCGAAGTATGTCGCGAGCATCCCGTCGAGGCGTGGCGTTCCATCCCAGACCAGTCCTCCCAGGTAGTCGGCGACCGGGTCATAGCTGTTGCGCTTCGCGACGGCGAGGATCTGCTGCGCGACGACGTGCGCCTTCGGCATCAGCCCAAGCCGCCCGTACTTGCTGAGCTGAATCCAGTTAGCTACCAGGACGTCGAGCGTCTCAATGTCCACGCTGGGGCCGAGGGGGCCGCCCTCCACCTCCAACTTCTTCGTGACTTCGTTGAAACGGAAGACGCCGCGCCACTCGGGCGACTTGCTGAGCACGATGGCGACGTTCGCTTCGCAATTTCGAATCTGCCGTCGGGTGTCCTTCGTGATGTCGAGGAAGAGTTCCTTCATCCACGCGTCGGGGTCGGGAGCGTCCTCCTCGATTCCCGGGCCGTCGCTCGCCGCGGATTCAGGTGCGTGACTGCCCAGGGTTTCCCAAATGGCCGTGTTGTCCGCGAGCCGTGAGGCATCCCGCGCCTTCCTCCGCTCGCGGTGGCGCCGCAGCTTGAGGACGGCCTGCTCGCACAGGTGTTCGGTGCCCTCGCGCCAGTCCGTGGCCGCGAAGGACGCGCGGAACAGCTCGATGACGACGGCCTCGGGCGTGGACAGCGGCAAGACAAAGGCGGCGCATGACATGAGCGTGTTCAGCGTCGTGTCCTGCTCGCCGACGGCAGCCAGGGGCTCACCGGCAAGGGCGCGGCGGACGATGGCGAGGTGCTCGGGCTTGCGGATGCGACGCAAGAGGGCCCGCAGCTCGTACAGGTCGGCGGGTTCCTCGGGCTTCGGGGAAGGCACCGGGGCTGCCACCGTGGGGAGTCCAGCCCGGGACATGGCGAGCAGCGCGTCGACGTCGAGGGGCGCTCCGTCTCCACTGGCCGTGTAGGGCTCCGCACCCACGGGCGCATCTGGCAGGTAGTAGATGCGCGCCAGGTCCTTCGTTGCCGGGTCGGCGGGGAGTCCGAGCATGCGGATTGCGGCCTCGCGCACGGACGGCCACTCGCGCGGGGGCACAGGCCGGGACAACGGCATCACCAGCCGCAGGCAGTAGTCCTCGGGCGGGCGGTTGCTGTGCGTCGAGTGGACGGCGAAGGCGAGTCCATGGCGCTCGACGGCGTCGAGGCACGCGAGCTGCGCCGCCGTCAGGTGGTCCAGGTCGAAGACGGCCACCGTGACGGCGCGCACGTTCTCCGAGCGACGCCGCTCGACGATGTTCACGGGACTCCAGGCGGGGCCATTCTTGGCGGGGCAGCCACGGACGCATGGCGACGTGGGGCACTGACTCCGACGGTGAGTGATGAGTTTCGCTGACAGTTCGGGCCACGACAGCTCAGCGGCTTGGGGGATGTTGTCCTGGGCGGACGCGTAGAAGGCGACCTTCAGCCGAAGGGCGCGCAGGCGCGTGGTGTCGGGCGCGTGGCTCATGCCTGGGTAAATGGGTGCGGATTCTGCGAATGGCTCAGCGAGGAGTGCGACAGGGGCGGGATGCGTGTGGGGTACGTGCATGGCATCCGGTAAATGGGTGCGGATTTTCCGAGTGGCCCACGGAATCGTCAGCCGGGCGTATGCGGCAGGTGGTGCGCGTCGCCACTGGTACATGCGTGCGGATTCCGCGAATGGCTCGGCCGTCGCGGCGAGGCGTCCGGCGTCATGCGGCACTGGAGCGCGTTCCCCCAAATCCTTAGCCTTCTCTATTACCTATCCTCCTTTCTACTACTCCATCTTTTCTAAAGAGAAGAAGGAGAGAGGATAGGAAGAGAGCTTGATTGATGACGGGCGTTGATGCCCTGAGTTGTTTGCGGAAGTCGCACGCATCTACTCGGGACATGCCGACTCGCCTTCGTCGCTGCCTTTCGAGCGTGCGTGAGCCGTTGACGAAATCCACACGCATTTACGCGGGGAACGACTGCGTGCCGATGGAGCGTCGACGCGCAGCCCAACCGCGAGAGCGTAGAGGCGCCGTGGCTGAGACTGTCTGTGAATCGAGCGTAGTCGGCATGCGGCATGCTTCTGTTGGGGCGATGTCTCACGCAGCGATTTGTCGCAGGGGGAGTGCGAAGAAGCATGTTTCACACAGTGAGTATGGCCTTCGGGCGGCTCGGCAATCCGAACTCGTGTCCCGCATCCTGGCGGCCCGCGCGAGCGGCAACGCCGTGCTGGAGCGACGGTTGTCCGCTGAGTTGCTCGACTCCGTGAGGCCCCTCATCCGGTGCATCGTCGGGGCCCTCTTGCCCATCGCGGGCTCGTTGTCGCCTGATGACCTCGCGCAAGTTGCCGCCATGGCGATGCTTCGCGCGGTGTCCAAGTACGACGCCACGAGGGGGCGCCAGTCGTTCGGCCAGGTTGCCTACTTCCGGGCTCGGGCTGCCTGCGAACAGTACGCGCGCTTGCACGGCACCGACGTTCACCTGAGCGACGGCGAGCACAAGCGTCGCACCGTGCGTTCAATCCGTAGCAACGAACGCAACGTCGTCCGCGTCCACCGCATGGACATACCGTCTCATTTCTCGGACGGTGCTTCTGCCGATGACTCGTGGGTCGACGAGTTGGAATCCGCACTCCGCGAGATGTCGTGCCTGGACGCCGACGAAGAGACGCCAGAGGCAAAGTTGCTGGCGGCTGAGCGGCGCGCCCTCGTGTTCGATGCCGTGCGCCGACTGGCCCCTGAACAGCGCGAGCTTGTCTCACGCGTCTTCGGAATCAACCGTCCGGCGCAGTCGGTGCGCTCCGTTGCTGAGGCGTGGAAAGCGCCAAAGAGCCGCATCGACCGGATGCTCGCGCGTGCGTTGGCTGAGCTGCGCGAGGCGCTCGTCAGACAGGACCTGTAACGTGCCCGTCATGCTGGCTTCGCGACGCGCCCCATGTGCCGTGTGCGCCCTGCCCATTGCGCAGGGCGAGGTCATCGCTTACGAGCGTGCCGTTGGCGCTCGTCACATGGCGTGCGCGGACTTGGAAGCCACGCGTCGGCGAAACTCCTATGGCGCCCGTTGCGACCTGTGCGGCGTGCATCTCCTGCGGGGTGAAGGAAGGCTAGCCGTTGTCGAGCGACAGGCACCCGATGGTGGGTGGCGCCGTAGCTGGAATGCGCGGTGTATCGTTGTGCCTGCGTGTGACGCGCGAATTCGTGCCAAGTAATGACGATCACTGGCAGTGAATCTGTGTTTCAGTCGGAGTGAAATGACCTGGGAGGGGCCCCCCGGCTCGGATTTTCTGTCTGCGGCGGAATTCTGGCTTGCTCGGAGCGCCCCCACTTTCAAAAAATTCTGAGAAAAACCGTGGGGTCGATGCGTTTTGTTGAGCGCTCCCCCGAAAAACTTCGCGAAACCGCACGCATTTACCGGGTGTGGCGCGACCAACCAAACTCACTCCTGAGCTTCAACAGCAGATCTGCGAGCACTTGCGCTCGGGCCTCTTCCGTCGAGCGGCTGCGGGCCTCGTAGGCGTCGACGAGCAGACCGTTTCCCGCTGGTTCCACCGGGGCGCGAGCGAGGCGCGCGGGCTCTACCGAGAGTTCTTCGTCGCGGTGAACCGGGCCGAAGCGGAGTTCATGCAGGGGGCGACAGAGACTCTCCAGGCCGCCGCGACGACGAACCCGAAGCACGTCCAGTGGCTCTTGAGCCGCCGCTTCCCGGAGCTGTACGGCCGACGCGACAACGTCGAGGCGAAGAGTCCCGAGGACCAGGCTGCCGACACTGCCGCGCTTCGCGAGCTGCTGATTGACCGGCTCGGGAAGTTCCTCCCGGACGAGCTGCCCGCGTCCGTCCCTGCCGAAGCTGCCCCGTCCGAGCAGTTCGAAGACAAGGGGGCGAGCGATGCGTAGCCTCCTGTCGAAAGGCGCCTGGGGGAAGTTCGCCGAGAGGCTCGCGCCGCACGAGTCCCCCGCGTCCCGGATGGTGCAAACGGCCGGCTCCCGCGCTCAGCTCGCGAAGCTCTTCGGCGGGCTCGACGACAAGGAAGTCGAGCTGCTCGTTTACGACCTCGACTTCTGGGCGCGTCGCGAGCAGTCGCCCCCGGACAAGTTCTCGACGTGCTTCGTCATGGCCGGGCGCGGCTTCGGGAAGACGTGGTGCGGCGCGCGCTGGGTCATCAAAAAGGCGTGGCAGGCGAAGAGCGTCGGGGCCCTCATCGGCCCGACTGCGGCGGACGTGCGCGACACGATGATTCGCGGCGCGTCCGGCATCCTCGCCCTGTCGCCCCCCTGGTTTACCCCCAAGTACGAGCCCAGCAAGCGCCGGGTGACGTGGCCCAACGGCGTCTATGCCATCTGCTACTCGGCGGATAAGCCCGACCGGCTGCGCGGCCCGAATGCCGGGTGGGGCTGGGGGGACGAACCCGCTTCGTGGAAACACGACATGGCGGCCGTCGATCAGCTCCCGCTCGTGTTGCGCATCGGCTCGCGAGAGGACCCGCCGCAGCTTCTGCTCACCGGGACGCCGCGCCCGCTGAAGAAGATTGAAGAGCTGCTCTTCGCCAACGCGGAGACGCAGGAACTCAAGCCGGGCGTGGTGCTTCGAACGGGCTCTTCGCTGAGCAACTTCGCGAACCTGGCGCCGTCGGCCGTGGCGAACATGCGGGCGCTGGCGAACACCCGCTGGGGACAGCAAGAGGTTCTAGGCCGCCTGCTCTTCGACGTGCCCGGGGCAATTTTTGGCTCGGCGAAGTGGGGCCGCGTGGAGGCCGACGCGCACGAGTATGCCCAGCAGTTGGACAGGCGCATCGTCAGCGTGGACCCGAGCCCCACGAGCGAAACCGGCTCGGACGAAACGGGCATCATCGTCCAGGGGTGCAAGTCGAGCGCGCTCTTCGGTGCCGACGGAGTGCCGCTCAAGCGCGTCTCTGTGCTGGCGGACCTGTCGCGCCGAGCGAGCCCCCGTGAGTGGGCGACGACGGCCATCCGGGCCTATCTCGAATGGGGATGTGACGCGCTCGTCGTCGAAGTGAACACGGGCGGGGAGATGGTGGAAACGCTCATCAGCACCGTCGCGGGCGAGATGGGCGTCAGTGTCAACGTGAAGCCGGTGCGGGCGACGAGCGCGAAGAGCAAGCGCGCTGAGCCGGTGTCCGCCCTGGCCGAAGCGGGCCGCGTCGAGTTCGTCGGGACGTTCCCGAAGCTCGAAGCGCAGCTCAGCAAGTTCACCGGCATCAACGGGCGTCGCGACGACAGGGCCGACGCCTTCTGTTGGGGCGTTCATGACTTGGTCTTCGTCGAACAGTTCTTCGCGGTGTGAGGTTCTCCATGGGGATGTTGGACAGGATGCGCGCCGCGTTTCGCGGGAGCAGCAAGCGCAAGGGAACGGGGCTGGAGCTGAGCCGCTGGGCTTCGGCCCCGCCGCGTCGCGAGGTGCCCGCGCTGCTCGCGGCCTACGCCGAGATGCCGTGGCTGGGAACCATCGTCGATACGGTGGGCGATGCCTTCGCGGACGTGACGTGGCGGGCCTTCACCCGGCAGGACCCAACGACGCGGAAGTCGCTGGTCGACGTGTCGCTGCGGCGGGCCTGTGGCGACGTGCGCCGGGAGCGGTTGAAGTCGCTCGTCGAGACGGGGGACGCGGTGGAGCTGCCCGACCATCCGCTGCTGCGGCTGCTGGCGGACCCGAACGACTACATGACGGGCCGCGACTTCGCGAAGCTCTTCTGTCTGCACTATGACTTGACGGGCGAGTTCTTCGCTGTCGTCGAAGAGCTGGCGGGCGTGCCCGTAGGCCTGTGGCCGGTGCCGCCCGATTGCGTCCTCGCGCTGCCGGACCTGAGCAAGCCGAAGTCGGAGCGCACTTACACGGTGGCCGCTGGCGGGCGGACATTCCTCCTGCCTGCGGCGAGCGTCATCTACGTGAAGCGATTGAATCCGGCTGACCCGCTTGGCCGCGGTATCGGCATCGCCTACTCGCTGGGCGACGAAGTCGACACGGACGAGCACGCGGCGCGCTTCACGAAGAACGCCTTCTTCAACAACATGCTTCCGGGCGCCGTCATCGCGATTGAGGGCTTCAACGAGTCGCAGGCCGGGCCCGCGAGGGCCTTCAAAGAGTCGCTCGCGCGTGAGTACGGGGGCCCCGCCAACGCAGGCCGGGTGATGATTACGAGCGGGCGGACGACGTTTGCCCGGCTCGACACGCCCTTCCGCGACATGCAGCTCGTCGACCTGCGCCGCTTCCTCATGGACTTCGTGCGGATGGTGTACCGGGTGCCGCCGGAGATTGTGGGCGACGTGACGAGCAGCAATAAGGCGACCAGCTACGCGGCGCGAGAGCACCTTGCCGAACAGGCGACGAAGCCGCGCGCCGAAGTCTTTCTCGCGTCGATGCAGAAGCACCTGGCACCCCGCTTCGAAGACGACGTGCTTCTCTCCTACGACTCCCCCGTGCCTGCCGACCGTGAGCACCGGCTGCGGGTGATGGGGACGCTCCCGAGCGCCTTCACCTTCGACGAGTGGCGAGTCGAAGCGGGCTTCAAGCCTCACCCGGAGCGGCAAGGTTTCGCGGAGCTGCTTCCGGGTCAGAAGCCCAACGAGCCCGGCGAGACGCCGACGCCCGTCGAAGGCAGCTCGGCGGAAGCGCATGCCGAGGCGACGAAGGACGGCTGAGCCATTCGCAGAAGTCACACGCATTTACCGGGTGCATGACTGGCCCCATTACACGCTCCCTGCGGCTGAGCGCCGTTCGAAAGGACGCGGCGACGTTGAGCGCCGTCGAGTCCATTGGCGGACGGCGCGTCTTCAAGTTCAAAGCGAGTGACGGCGACTTCGACCGCTACTCGGACCGGCTGAACGTCAAAGGCTGGCGGGTGGACGGCTACAACGCGAATGGCGTCGTCCTCTACAACCACGACGACGGGGCGAGCGCCTCGTTGACTGGGGCTGAACCTCAGTTGCCTATCGGGAAGGGGCGCGTCTACGTCGAAGGCGATGCCCTGATGGTGGACATCGAATTCGACGACGAAGACGAGTTCGCGAAGAAGGTCGAACGCAAAGTTTCAAAGGGCATCCTGAATGCCGTCTCCGTCCGCTACCTCATGCTCCCTGGCCAGTACCGGCAGAACGAGCGGGGCGGCTACGACTGCGACGCGCAAGAGTTGCTCGAAGTCTCCGTCGTGACGATTCCGGGGAACTCGCGGGCCGTGCGCTCGAAGTCCCTGGACGAAGCGCCCGAAGACATCGTCGAGCGGATTGCCGCGCGCGTTGTCGAGTTGCTCGACGCGCGGGCCGAAGTGAAGTCGACGGACGAGGACGAGCAGAAGAGCGAGCCCGACGAAGAAGACATCGAGGACGAAGCGAAGTCGACGGACGAGGAAGACGTCGAGGACGAGCAGAAGAGCGAGCCCGACGAGGACGAGACGAAGGGTTTCAACGCCGCCGACGCCGCGAAGAGCTTCGTCGAGGCATTCAAGGGCTACATCCGGGGAGTGAAGGAATGACTCGCGAGCAAATCGCACAGATGGTGAAGGCGCTCGGCCCCGAGGTCGCGCGCGAGCTGATGGACGCCGCCGCTCGAAGTGCCCCGGGCCGGGCTGAGCCGGGCAACGCGCCGCGCGGGACTGGCGTCTACGCGAGCGCGGAGAACTTCGGCGGCTTCGCGAAGAGCGTCATCGCGGCCGGACGCCGCACCGGAGCCGCCGAGTTGGTCGACGCCGCGAAGCGCTTTGGCAACGCCGATGTCCAGAAGGCCGTTCAGCTCAGCAAGTTCGACTCGGCGGGTGTGCTGGTGCCCATCCAGCAGAGCGGCGAAGTGATTGAGTTCCTGCGGCCCGACGCGGCGATGCTCAAGCTGGGCGTGCGAACCCAGACGTTCAAGGGGGAGCTGCACATGGGCAAGCAAACCGGGACGTCCGTCTTCAAGTGGGTAGGGGAGGGCGAGACGGTCCCGAAGAGCGCGCCGAAGTACGGGAAGATTGTCCTCAAGGCGCACAAGGGCATGGTGCTGACCGACATCAGCAACGACTTGCTGCGCACGCCGGGCGTGGGTGACGCGGGCGTCGGCGAGGACATCCGGGCGACGGTGGCCGATGGCCTGGACGACGCGGGCTTCAACGGGGACGGGACGGGCGCCGCGCCGAAGGGGCTCTTCGCTCAGCTCGACGCCGCTCACACCTTCGCTTCCACTGGGACGACGGCAGCCGCCTACCTGTCCGACGTCGACAAGGCCGTTGAGCTGCCGCTGACGGCGCATGTCCGCATGGGCAACGCGGCGTGGGTGCTTCACCCGACGCGGGCGACGGCGCTGCTTCAGCTTCAGAATTCCGGCGTCTGGGTGTTCCGGCAGGAAATGCTCGACCGGGGGACGATTCGCGGCTTCCCCTTCGTGATGACGACCCGCGTGCCGGTGTCGCGCATCACCTTCTCGGCGGACTGGCGCCAGTTCATCTACGGCATCGACGAGGACTTGATTCTGTCCGAGCACGACGTTCGCGCCGAGTACGACGAGACGACCGTGCGCGCCATCGTGAAGGGCGACTTCAAGGTTCGCCAGCCGAAGGCGTTCAGCTCCATCACCTACACCTGAGAGGCCCCACCATGAACGCCAATTCCACCGACGCGGGCGTGCTCGTCGGCATCCGCCCTGGGACTGTGCCCGCTGCTGTGAGCGTGGGGACGCGGAACAGCGCCGCCGTCGACCGCTTCGGCTTCGACTCGTGCGTGCTGACGGCTTTGACGGGGACCGCCACTGGTGCCCCGACGGCGCTGTCGCTGGCCGCGAAGCTCCAGGAGAGCGCCGACGGCCAGAACGGATGGACGGACCTGCCTGATGCCGCAGTCGTCCCCCTCACTGCCCCCAACGCGGTGGCCCGGCTCAATGTCCGGCTGCCCACTGCGCAGCGCTACCTCCGAGTCGTGGAGACGGTGGCCCTCACGGGGGGCACATCTCCCACCCTGGGCGCGTCCAGCCTGATTGTCCTGTGCGGGCCGGACGAGATTCCCGCCACCTAGCGCCGCGCCAGGACGCATTTCCCGGGCCGGGGCTCCCCATTTCCCCAGGGGGCCCCGGCTTCGTCGTTCCTACGCCCTCCTGAGCCCCTTCCATGGCCTGCCCGACTGACCTCTGCCTTGCCGCCACCGTGGCCGCCGACCTGGGCGTGCCCTCCGACTCGCACGTCGAGCGCTGCGTCACTTCCGCCAGCAGTGCAATCGCGAGGCTGTGCAGCCGGGCCTTCGAGCGGGCCACGGTGACGGAGTACCCGGACAGCTACGGCCGCCCCTACGTCCTCCTGAGCCGCCCGCCGCTCGTCGAAGTCCTCAGCGTTGCGGAAGGGGGCGAGCTGCTCGACGCGGGGAGCTACACCCTTGCCGGGGACCTTGCTGCGGGGGGCCTTCTCTACCGCCTCGCTGGCCTCTGGCCGGTAACGGCGCGCGTCGGCGGGCTCGTCACCCTGACAGTCGAGATGCGGCAGGGGCGCCCCGATGCGCTGGCCGTGACGTACACGGGCGGCTACGTGACGCCGGGGCAAGTGGCCCTCGACGCGTCCCAGGGGCCCGTTACCCTGCCCGCCGAAGTGGAAGAGGCCGCCATCCTCGAAGCCTGCGCGCTCTACCGGGGCCGGGGCCGGGATGCGGACGTGTCCAGCGAGAGTCTCGGCGATTGGTCCGTGAGCTACCGGGAGCGGAGCGCGGGCCAGCGCCTTGCGAGCCCCCGCGCCGAGCTGCTCGTAGCGCCTCACGTCCTGTGGAGGGCCAGTTGATGAGCGGGCCCGCTTCTCTCTTCCGCCAGCGAGTGAGCTACGCCGAAGTCGTCGGCCGGGACGCCTGGGGGACTCCTCTGCTGGGGCCCATCCAGGAAGCTCCCGCGCGCATCCAACCGAGTCGAAAGCTGATTCGCGATGCCAACGGCGCCGAATTCGTCGCCTCCTTCGTCGTCTACACCGAAGCGCCCGTCACCCTGCGCCACCGACTTTGGTTCAAGGGCGACGACATCACCGACTTCAACCACGCCCGTCGCCCTGCCGCCGTTGACGAGCACGTCGACGGGGCGGGCGTCCTGCGCTACCGGAAGGTTTGGCTCTAATGGCCCGCGACACTGCTGCCGACCTCGCGACGATTCTCGCCGGTGGGGGCCTCAACCTGAGCGCCGGGGCCAACCTGTTTCTCGGCCCGACGCTCGAAGACGACGACGCCACCGTGCCGGACGTTGCGTGCTTCGTGTTGCAAACCGGAGGGGAGCCGCCGCAGAGCTACATCGGCGGGGGACGCAAGACGTACCGGACTGTCACCTGTCAGGTCCGCGTGCGCTCCGCCCGTGAGCGCTTCCGGGAGGGACAGGCGCTCGCGCTCGCGGCCCTCGACGTGCTCCACCTCGCGAGCGCCGCGCCCTACGTGCTGATTGAGGTGGACGAAGGCAGCCCCAACTACATCGGCACCGATGGAAGCGACCGCCACTGGTGGACCTTCACCGTGGATGCCTCCTTCATCGACCTGGGCGCGTGAGCCACTCGCGAAAGTCACACGCATTTACCGGGGGCAATGCCACTCAAAGTTGCTCTTGATTTCAGACTGCTCGACAAGCTGCGGAAGGTGGAGCGGCCCGTACTCGCCGACCTGGCGCCTTTGACTCGCGAACACGCGTCGACGGTGCTCCAGGCGAGCCGCGCCCTGGTGCCTGTGGGCGCTCGGGACACGGACGGCAAGCCGCCGCTTAGCACGTCCGGGTTTGTCGACGGCCCGGAGCTGAACGACGCGAAGGCGAGCGTCAGCGCAACGGCTGGGTATGCCCACGACGCTGCGGGCGCCATTCACGAAGGGTTTCACTGGGGCGAGCAACGCTTCGCCACGCCGGTCCACTTCCTGCGCAAGCCCGCCCGTCGGGGGCGCGCGAAGTTCCGCAAGACGGTTGCCGCCCAGATTCTTGCCACGCTTTCGCGACTCTTTCCGAGTCGGTAGGGAAACTACCAATGGCGACCCCTGTTGCTGCTCACCTCGACAGTGTTTCGGTGCGCTCAGACGCGAATGCCACGCAGGCCGCTGACCGCGTCGACGGTTTGACGGATGCGTCGCTCAGCGAGACGGGCGACTTCGTTGAGACGAATTACCTCGGCGGCTCGGGCTACAAGTCCCGCGTCCAGACGCTGAAGGACACCAGCGCGGACCTGTCGGGCCACTTCATGGAAGGCGACGCGCCGCAGTCCGTGCTGCGTGACGCGCGCGACGACGGAAACACCGTCTACGTGACGTTCATCTTCGACCCCAGCGCCTCGGCCGGCTCCAAGGGCAAGCGCATCCCGATGGTCGTCAACAGCTACGACGAGAAGCTGACCCCGGGTGGCGTCGTGGAGTTCACCTGCAAGCTTTTGGGCAATGGCGCCCCGGTGGCCGTCTGATGGCCGCCATCGCTGCGCATGTCGGCTCGCTGTCTGTCGCTGGTGAGCCTGCCGAGTTCCTCGAAGCCGAAGCCGTGCCCATGCCCGCGCCCGACTTCACGGGGACCGAGTTTCGAATCGCGGACCCCGAGCTTCGCCGACTCAATCCGGGAGCGCCCGTGTTCGTCGAGGTTTCCCCCAGCGGGGATGCCGACGCCTGGACACCTGCTGACGCCTACGTCGACCCGCTCTTCGGCGACGTCCACCTCGCCAGCGCTCCCGGCCCGTCGGCCCTCGTGCGCGTCTCGGGCTACGCGTTGCCCGTCCATCCGCTCGCCCTGGTGCGCTCCATCTCCCTCACGGTGACGAACGACGTCGTCGAGCTGCAAGTCATGGGGGACGCCTACAAGCGGCGTTCGGTGTCGCTCCGGGACTTCTCGGGGGAGCTGACGGGGCTGGCCCTCACGGAGCTCGAGGTTGAAGCGCTGGCTGAAGGGATTCCGCTGCTCATCGAAGTTGGCAAGGCATCCGGGGCTCAAGTCTTCCGCGCGTGGGTCAAGGTGCCTGAGCTGTCTCACAAGCTGACGCCCGGGGCCCTGTACGAGCACACGATGAAGTTCCTCGGCTTCGCCTTCCAGTCCGAGGACGGCGCCGCTTTCGCCTGGGGCTACGGCTCGCCCTGAGCTGTCTCGTTTCACACCCAAAGGAGAGTCCATGTCGAACAAGCACAAGCTGCTTGCGAAGAATCGTCGCGTCCTGAAGTCGGTGGAGGTGGACGGCGTCAAGGTGAACATCATCAAGCCGACGATGGGGGACAGGCTGCGGCTGATTGAGCAGGCCCGCGAGGCTGGCGAGATGACGGAGAAGAACGAGCCGACGGGGGACCGGGCCGGAGCGCGGATGCTGGGGCGCATCGCCGTCTGCGTGCTTCACGATGCGGAGACGGGCCGCCCGATGTTCTCCGTCAACGACATCGACGAGCTGCTCGATGAGTCGTGGCTTGAAGACCTCGCGACGGACCTGACCGACGCCTTCAACGTCAGCGAAGAGAAGATGCGGGGAAAATAGACAGCGACCCCGAAGCGAGCCTGCTCTACGGGGTTGCCTCTCTCCTGAAGCTGCCGCCCGACGCAGTCCGTGAAATGCCTTACGAGGATGTCGTCGGGCTCGTCGCCTATGCGCGAAGAGAGGCTGACGAACTCGAAAGGCGCTCTTCCAACCAACAGGCCCCAAGCGTGTCGCAGCCGGGCCAGCAGTCCATTCGGCGTTTGCGCAAGAGGTGATTCGTCATGGCTGGCGGCGGTTTGAAAGTTGGCGACTTGTATGTCGTCGTCACGGCCGCCGTTGGCGAGTTCTCCAAGTCCATGCGACGCATTGTCGCGGACGTTGCGCAGACGGCCGACAAAATCGAGAAGCTCGGGAAGAAGATTGGCGCAATCGGCGGGCTGTTCAGCGTGGGCCTGTATGGCGCGCTTGCCGCCGTGGCTGAGTTCGACAGCGGCGTCACCGAGCGGCTCGACAGAATCAAGCTCATCTTCACCAACGTCTTCGCTGAAATCGGCGAAGCCGTCCTGCCGCACATTGAGAGACTCTCCGAAGTCCTTGAACACGCGCTCGGGTGGTTCCAACGACTTGAGCCTTCGGTCAAGCAGTCCGTTGGGACAATGCTGGTATGGGGGACTGCGGCGGCGCTCGCGGGTGGCGCGCTGGGGACTGCCGCTGGCGTCGTTAAGAGCACTGCCGAAATTGTGGGTACGGTTGTCGCCCCTGCGCTGGACGGCGCGGGAAAGGCCGTCGTGCGCTTCTCCGGCTTCGTCCGTGGGGAGACTCCCGTTGTTGAGGGCAACCTGAAGAAAGTCGCGAAGGGGGCTGAGCAGGTCGACGCGAGCTTTGCTGCGGCCTTCCGCAATGCCGCCGCGCGAATCCTCGTGGTGGCGGCGCCTCTGGCCGCTGTCGCGCTCGCCGTTGCAGGCGTCGTGCTTCTGGCGGGCACGCTTTACAAGGCGTGGAACGACGCGAGCACCGGCATGCGCGATGCGTTCGTGTCTGCTTGGCGGGGCGTCACCGAAGTCGCTGGGCGCGCGGTGGCCTTCTTCCGGGAACTCTTCACGGGGCTTGGGGCCATTGTCGGGACGTGGGCACGCGGGCAGCTCGAAACGTTCGCCTTCGTCGTGCGCAACCTGGCACGCATGGCGGCGCCTCTCGCCCGCGCGCTCAACCTCGACGGCGTCGCGGCCTCGCTCGAAGGGTTGAAGGACCTGAACGGCGACGCGCTTCTCGGCGGGCTGAAGGGGTTCGCCGACGGCGCACTCGGCAAGTTGAAGGACGGCTTCGCTTCCGTTTGGGCGGACGTCTCCTATGGCGCGGGCTACGCCTTCGATGGCGTGAAGCTGATCGGCGGTGACGCTGCGGCATTCCTCCGTGAGAAGTTCGGCGGCGTCTTCGACGACATGCTCAGCGGGCCGAAGGGCAAGCTGCGCACGCCGTCCGCTGGACCGGAAATCGAAGCGGGCCGCGTCCAGATTGGGAACTTCAACGCGAAGGAGTTCCTGACGAGCGTCGGCAACGTCGCGGCCGTCATTGAGCAGGTGGCCCGGAAGAAGGCGAAGGAACTCGCGGACGCGCTGGCTCGCGCTGTCGACGAAGCGAAGCGCACCCTTACGAGCCGCTTCACGCAGGCCCTGGGCGGGCTCTACGAGCTGTTCGAGCGCTTCGAGCAAGGGATGCTCGTGGGGGGCGTGTGGGGCGGCGTCATCGCCGTGGTCGCCGAGCTGCTCGCGCAAAGCTCGACGTTCGCCACGCTGATTCAGATGACGGCGGGCTTCATCCAGTTCGTTGCCGATGCCCTCGGACGCGTGCTGGCCCCCGTGCTGCCGCTCCTCGCGTCCGCCTTCAACATGGTGGCGCCGCTGCTCGACGCCATCGTGCCGGTGCTCGAAATGCTGCTCGCGCCGCTCCAGGCGATTGCCCCGGTGCTGGAGGTGCTTGGCACGCTCTTCCAGGGACTCGCCCCGCTCATCAGCGTGTTGGGACAGATTCTCGTCGCGCTGACTCAGCCGCTGGCGTTGCTCGCGGGCCCCATCATGAAGGCGTTCTTCGCCGTCGTGCGAATCGTGGCGATGGGGATTCTCTACGTCGTGAAGGGCGTCGGCACGGTGTGGAACGGCATCATCGGTTTCATTGCCGGGGTCTTCCGTGCGCTCAGCAAGATTCCGGTTGTCGGTGGCGCCTTCGAGAAGATGGCGCGGGGACTCGACAGCATGAAAGTCCCGATGGACCAAGTCGACGGGGCGTTGAACACGCTGCGAGATACGACTTACGAGTCAGCCGCCGCGAACTCAGCCGCCGCTGTCGCTCAGTGGGAGAACGCCAACGCCACGAAGAAGGCAACCGAGGCGCTCAGCAACGTTCCTTCCGGCTTCAAGGTGGCGCTCGCACGGTTCAACGCACAGGACCCGATTACTGGGCAGTCACAAACTGTGCATGGCGCATCGCCCGTTACGTCGAGCCCTGCTGTCCCTGTGAGTGGCGGCAACGTCAGCGTTGGGCAGATTGTGATTCAGGCGGCGCACGACCCCGCTGAGACAGCACGTCAGGTCTACATCGAAATGAAGCGCGAAGCGGGCCGACGTCGCGGCAACGGCGAGTGGCTGAACGGGAGATATTGAGATGCCCTTCCTGAGCTTGAATGGCATCACCGTGCCCGTTGTCGAGGGACGGCGAAGACAGGTGAGCATCGGCGTCGACTCGCGCTCCTTCAGCGGCGTCTACCGGCTTGGGCGCCGCGCGACGCGCCAAGAGTGGGAGTTCAAGACGGGGCCTCTGTCATCCGTTGAGGCGTTGGCCTTCCGTGGGCTGATTGCCGGGGACGGTCATGCACTCGCATTCGACGGCGACACCTTCACGAGTCGGGGCCTTGCCCCATCGATTGCGACGGGGAGCCTCTTTCAAGGCGCGCGCTTCGGTGGCGGCTTCGAACTGCCCCTGGGCGTGTCTTGCTCCTGGGCGATGCAGCTCGGGCCCCGCTGGACGACGCTGCATCACCTCTTCGATGCCACGGGAGGCGTTTGGCTCCAGGTCATCAACCGGAGCGATGGGGCGCGCTGGATGCAGGGGACGGCTGCGGCGAGCGCGGGCGGGTTGATCGTCTCCAGTGGCTCACTGTCTTTGACTGGGGCGCTCAACCTGCGGCGCTTCGACGACGTTGTCGGCCTGCCGTTCATGGCTCCGGACTCGTGGGTTCCGGAGGTGGCCGCGTGGCACTCGGCTCGTGCCTGGAGCGCGTTGCCGTACCTGTCGGCGGGCGGGGCCTTTTCGGTCGGTGAGACGAAGGTGCTTGGCGAAGTGCGGGACGGCGAGTTCGTCGAATTCATCCACCAAGGGGCGCGCGTCATCGGCGAGCGACTCGAATTCACCTTGCGAGAGGTTTAGGAATCCATGCGCAGCATGTCGTCTCAGGGATTGGCGGCGCTCACGAGCCCGGCCGGACACGCTTCCCATGTTCGCGTGAAGGTGCTCGATGACGCGGGGGCGTGGCGGAATCTGAGCCAGCTTGAAGGTCGCGACTTTCTCGACGCCGTCGAGGTGGACGAGGACGTTGACCAGCCCGTTTCAGCCGCGACGGTGACGCTCAAGCGGCAAATCGAACTCTTCAGCGTGGCCCCGCTCCGGGCCGACTCGAAGCTGAATGCCGCAAACGGGCAGCTCATCCGGCCGGGGAGAGAGTTCATCGTCGAAGCTGCGGTTTCGCCCATCGGCATGTCGCCCAGCGAGAGTGAGTGGCAGACGCTGTTTCATGGCGACATCGACGAAGTCGACTTCGCAGGCGAACAGCTCGTCTTCCGTGGGCGTGACTTGGGCGGCCGGCTCCAGGACACGTTCATTGAAGTTGAGCGCGCCTATGGTGACGATGCGCAGGGCGTTGCCGTGGAGGTGGTGATGCAGGCCATCCTGACGGACAACGGGACGGGCGTGCTGCTCCATACCCCAGTGTCCCCAGGATGGAGGCTTCGTCAGTACGCGCAGAAGAAGGCGAGTGTTCTCGATGCCGTTCGCGACCTGGCTCAACAGATTGGCTGGGAGGCGCGCTATCGCTGGCGCGAGTCGAGCGGGACATTCGCTTTGACGTACTCCGAGCCCACTCGCACGAATCCACCCCTGGCGTGGGCCTTTGGTCCGGACGACTACCGCGACGTTGCGAAGCTCGTCGTCAGCAGGACGGACGTCCGCAACAGGGTGGAGGTCGTCTTCTCGGACGCGGGCGACTTGGACGTCGCGGGGCACGCGAAGACGAAGAGTGTCGTCGTCGAGGATGCCGCGAGTCAGGCCGCTTACGGCGTGCGGTACATGCAGATTGCCGAGGATGCTTCGAGCAACATCGACCGCGAAGTTGAAGCGCGGAGGATGGCGGAAGCGGCCCTGTCCGACTTGTGCGAGCCGCTCGCCGACCAGGAAATCGACCTCGACTTCTTCCTGCCGGTGGAGCTGGGCGACCTCTTTCGGTTTCACCCCAACGGCGTTCACTACTCGGACGCGCAGAACCTGGCAGTCACCGGGTTCCGCCACGTCTTCACGGCAGAGGGCGACGCACGCACGACGCTTACAACGCGCGGGAAGCCCTCCTTCGGCGTCTCCATGTGGCTGGAGATGGACACGCGTCCCGGCCTGGGCGAGCCCGCGCACACGTCCCCGCCGCTTGTCCCACTCGACATCAACGTGACGGCCGTGGTGAACGGCTTCTCGCTGTCCCTCACCCCGGCTTCGAGTGGCCCAGTTGCGTCGGGGTACGAGCTGCACGTTTCGACGTCGAGCGGCTTTACGCCGAGCAGCTCCACCCTGCGCGGGACTTTCGACACGACGGCATTCGGTGTGGCTGACCTGATGCCGGGGGCGACCTACTACGTGCGCGTGGTGCCCAGGGATAGCTACGGCAACCGGGGGGACCCATCGCCCCAATTCACCGTCACGCCGAAGCAGCTCGAAGGCGCGTCGCTGAGCGACTCCGCAGTCGGTTTCCAGCACCTGCTGTACCCGCCCACCGACAACCTCATTCCGAACGGCTACAACGAAGCGGGCATTCGCGCCGTGGGGAAGTCTCCCGACGGTGACAGGCTTGTCGAGGACCCTGTGAATGCCCGGGTTGGCCGCTGGGTGCGCCGGGTGGAGCTGGCGAACACGGGGGCATGGCCGGGGCTGAGCTGGACGGGCGGGTATGGCTCGGATGTCCCAGGCGGGCGGCTCAAGTGCTCCCCTGGAGACGAGTTCTTCGCCGAGGTTTACGTCAAGGCGTCCTCAGCGACTGTGGGGGGCATGGGAACCCTTCATTTGCTGTGGGAGGACGGGAGCGGCGTCTACGCGGGCCAGAATACGGGCGTCTTTCTGGGGCAGGTGGGAACGACGTACCGGCGTGTCACCGTGAAGGGGACGTGCCCAGCCGGTTGCACGGGGGTTCAGCTCTTCTGGGAAACCCAGGTGGCGGCGGCGGACGTGGGCAAGCGGCTCTACTTCGATGCCGTCTCCATGCGGAAGATGGTCACCTTCGACTTGCTCGCGGCGAACACCCTCAAGACGTCCAACTACGCCGAGGACGGCAGCGGCATCCCTACGGCCGGGGCGAAGCTCGACAACGTAGGAACGACGCTCAAGGTGGCCTCGAACAACGTCCAGGTGGGGCGCTACTACCTGAGCGACGGCTTCTTCCGTTCCGTGCAAGCCCTCGCGGACACGGGAAGCCGCATCTACTACCGAGGCAACAACGAGGGCGTGCCGAACATCGACCGGCTCAACATCCAGGTGATTGAGGGTTACTCCATTGCCGGGGCTGCTGGTGGAGCGGCGAACTTCACCTGGGCGCACTACCATGCCGTCATCCAGCCCCAGGCGGTGAGCGACAACCTGGATGCGCTGCGCTTCCTGGAGGTGGGTTTCTACTGGGCGTATAGCGACAGCAACGCGCCCCAGTGGCTTTACGGGACGTCGGTGCCGCTGGCCGACCGCAAGTATCAGAACGGCGCGGTCGACGGCGACGCCAGCAACGCGACGAGCGCGGGCTTCACCTTCATGTATGGCGACAGGTTCAACCGGCTGCGGGACTCGCTTTCGAACAGGATGCTTTACCTGAAGGTGCGGCTTCACAATGCAAGCGGCTACAGCGCCGAGCGGTGGTTCTTCCCTCCGAGCAGCTACAACGTCAACATGGTGAGGAGTGCGACAGGGCCCGCGTCAACGCCCACTGGCGGCGGTGGAGGTGGCGGGGGCTCGCACGGAACCTGTGTCGCGCCGTGGGAGCCGGTGTTGCTCAGCGATGGTTCGGAAGTGCCTGCCGAGATGCTCCGGCCTGGGATGAAGGTGCTCACCATGCACGAGCACGAGAGAGACGGCGGCATCTTCGAGGTGACGCACGTCAGCAGGCATCAGGCGGCGCGTTGCACGCTCACGATGACGGATGGGCGCGCTGTCGTCGTGACGCCGGACCATCGCTGGCGGACGTTCGAGCGCGGATGGATTCGCACCGACGAACTGCGCCCCGGAGAGACCATCGATGGTGTCGCTCCGGGGCGAGTGGCGCGCGTTGAGCCTTCGGCGGCTGGCGACGTGATGAAGATCTCCGTTCGGTTCGCGAAGACCTACGTTGTGCAGGGACTACTTGCCCATAATCTGAAGCCGAGAGACTAAAGGAGCTCCAATAGAGGTGAAATGGTTGGCGATTCCGAGGGTGCGGTTGCCGCCCCTGGATTTGCTCGGTCCGTAGCTCAAGCGACGCAGAGCTTCCTATTGGTGATACGTCTAGATTGAATCAATTTGCGGACTCTTGAGTCAATTAAATGCATCCCTGCTGAAAATGCGTCTGCCCTGGAGTTGGTGGTGGGTCGCAAGTGACTCGGGTTGGTCAGTTTGTCTTTCGCATGATGCTCGTGTATTTCGACGCCATGGGCTTGGTCGCAGCATGGCTTGTTCTTGTGGGAATCCTTGGAGTTCCGCTTTGGCTGTTTTTGTCTGGCGTTATGCGCGGCTATTACGGGGAGGCCCGCTGGAACGCTTCGAATGGGCTCCTGCGGCGGAGGTGGTCAATGAAGTACTCGGCTGTCGCGCTCCTGATTGCGTTAGGGGGAAGCCTGGTTGCCGAAATTGACAAGCGCCGGGAACGTAAGGAACTGGAAGCTAGCGACCCATGTCGTTATTTAAGGGCAGAAATGCAGCGTAAGCATCCGGGCCTGGATGACTTAGCAATCCGCCATGTTCGCGAAATGATGGCGCTTGAGAAGAGAGAGCGTCGGCGGCAGTTGTTTTTGGAGTTGCAGTCACTGAGTGAGCCGGACCTGCTTGAAGATCCGGACAGGGCGACAGAGTATGCGTTGCGCCAAGTTGAGCGTGAGCATGTGATGAATCGTCAGAATGCAGAGGCTTGGCGTGAGCTATCTGAACGGCATGAATGGGAATGGGCGAAGGCATGTGAATTGGCAGAGAGCGCTCCAGGCAGTCGGTGAGGCGCGAGTGATGTGCTGAGATGGATGGCGTGCTGACTTTGGTGCGGCGGTTAAGATTTGGATGTCCAGTTCGGTGTCTGTGTGAGCCCTGAGAGTTCGCGCTGTTTTTCAGCTAGTTTTTGGCGAATGCGTTTGGCGAACGAACTGTTTCGAATTGAAGGCACGGCCAGTGCTGTATGTGGGTTGTTTTCTGTGTTGTAGAATTCGATTGGAAGGTGTGCGCTTCCAAGGCCGGTGAATTCAATCTTGTTTCTGTCCATGTCCTTTGTGTGCGAGAGGACATCTGCTTGATCGTCTTCATCAAGCCACGCCCACCCGGAGTGTAGTAGCTTGATGGTTTCGCTTCCTGTGTCAAGGGCGAGTGTGTAGAATTTGTCTTGAACTTCGTATGCCTTTTTGCTTATGGGAGATCGGTCCGTCCCAGGAGGTGCCTTGTCTTGATCTTGTTGCGCGTTCGCGACTGTCCAGAGTTCGTCGGCGCATTCGACTCGGGCGTTTGTTGTCTCTAGTAAGAATGAGAGGGGACCGTAGAGTTTCTCTATTTGGTTTCTTAAGTAGTCGGCACGTCGCGCGCGGCTCGCCAGTGAGTCCTGTAAATCGCGCTTTGTGTGCTCTAGCATATTGTTGAAGCGCAGCGAGAACCTTCCGACAATGATTGCAGTTGCGACGGCAGGTCCGAGAATCTGTATTAGAAGCTTGATCCATTCGGGCATTGTTTGTTTTCTCCGGTAGGAAGGGCGACAAGGATGAACAATGTAGGGATGGGGGGAAGCTAAATGCTGCGAGCTTAGCAGAACTTGTACTGTCGGGGTGTATTCCTAGCCCGAGCCACTTCCAGAATCCGCACGCATTTACCGGGGGCACCCTTTGACCCGGTGGCGCTGTGACCGCAGAAGAGACTCAGTCCGTGCAGCTCGTCGTCGGTTCCCTGCTTGGAACGGCGGGAATCGGTGTCCTTACCTGGGCCGCGAAGTCCCTGGTCGGGGAGATTCGCGCCCTCGTTGAGAAGGTCGCGCGGCAGGACGAGCGCATCAACGCCCTTGCGGTAGAGCTGGGGGCCTTGCGGCGCTGGCGCGACGAGTTCGCCGTCGGCCTTCCTGTCCAGGTCCGGCAGACGGTGGAGCTGGAGCTTCTTCGCAGGACCCAGGCCGCGTCGGGGGATTCCCGATGACCCGGGCCAACTTCCATCGCGTCGACCTTGACCGTGTCTTCCTGCCATTCGTCGCCGTGTCCCTAGAGGTCATCACGCGCTGTGCGGCTCGGGGCGTCCGCTACGTCGCGACCCACGGCTTCCGTGACCTGCCGGAGCAGGCAGAGCTGCGTCGGCTGTACGTGGCGGGCAAGGGCGGCAAGGCATCGCCCGCAGGCCTGTCCGCGCACAACTACGGCCTCGCCTTCGACTTCGTCTGTGACGCGAGCCCGCGACCTGGCGTGCAGCCGGATTGGCGCGAGTCGGCTTACCGCGTGCTGGGTGACGAATCCACGAAGGCGGGACTCGTCTGGGGCGGCAGGTTCGGCGACTCCCCCCATGTGCAGTGGCCGGGCTACGTGAGCGCGCTTCAGCTCACGCCGCTTCGTACCCTGGTCCAGCAGAGTTCCCTCGCCGACGTGTGGGCTCGCCTCGATGCCGAGCGCCTGTCGCCGAAGTGGCGTGCAGCAAACCCGAAGCTCGCGGCCGAACTGGAGCGGCTGGGCTTCTAACCCGGAGGCAACATGGTTGACGCTGGTGTAGTCGGGCCGAACCCCGAGCAGTTCGAGGAGTTCGCGCGCCTTCTTCTCAATGCCGTGACGAGCAGGAACTACGCGCTGCTCGCCGCCCTGGTGGTGGTGGTGCTCGTCTACCTGCTGCGGAGGTTCGGTGGCGGGTTCGTCCCGTTCTTCAATACCGACAGGGGCGGCGCCGTTCTCGTGCTGGGCGTCTCCCTCGCCGGAGCGGTAGCGAACGCGCTTGCTGCTGGGGCTCCGTTCTCGTTGGCGCTGATGCTGACCGCGCTGCAAGTCGCCCTGACGGCTGCTGGTGGCTTCACCATCATCAAGCGGATTCTGTTCGGGAGCGCCGCCATGGCCCGCGCTGAGCTGGCGGGGGCGCTTGCCGCTGGGCAGGTCGCGGAGAAGGCCGCAGCGATTGCCGTGCTGGAACAGCTCGACTCCCGGGGCGGCAAGTGAAGCTCGGCGCGCTCGTGCTGGCCGTGCTGCTCGCGCTTCCCGCGTCGGGCTCGGAGGTCGTCAGCGTCGAGCGCGCTCAGCTCTTCCCGGATGGAGGTTCGGCAGCCGTTGAGGTGGAGGGCGGCTGCTGGCTGGCGGAAAGCCGCTGCATTCGAACCGCTTCGGAGATTGCGCGGCTGCGCGCCGAGAACGAGTCGTTACGCCAGCAGGCCGGGGACGTGTCCTTCACGGTCGCCGTTGTGGCCCTGCTTGCCGGGCTTGGGGCCGGGTTCGCCGTTGCGAGGCTCGCGAATTGATAGTGGGCGGCTACGGAATCGGCGCGGTTGGTCTGGGACCTCGCGACGCCGTGAACTACGTACACACCGCAGCCGCCCAGCCGCCTTCATACAGAAGCGACACTGAATGGTAAAGTGGGCCCGCCGAAATGCCCCACGGCCCAGAGGGAGGGGACGGCCTAGCGGTCGCCGATTGTGCTCTTCGGCGGTGACCATCGGCGCGCTGCTCGTCGGGCTGCTTCGTTAGTCTGTCCTGGGCGCGGTAGAGGCCGGTGATGCAGTAGACCTTCAAGGTTTCCATCGTCTCGTAGGACCATGGAGATTGTCAGACTCGGCTGGTATGTGGCCCCTTGCTTGCCGATGTGCTGGCGGCTGACCCGGGGGCTACATGAGAGCTTTAGGAATTGCTGCACTGTTGCTGCTTGCGAGCGGGTGCGCGTCGACTCGTGTCGTGCATCTGCACACTGGGGGCGGAGAGCCAATCGCCTTCACTCCAGTTGAGTCCGACCCTGTCGAGATAGGCAAAGACGAGTTCAAGCGTGCCGTTGCGCAGCTCGTGCTCGACATGCGGCTCGACGTCGCCTTCAGGGAAGTTGAGGAGGACGGTCGCCGCTCGTTGCTCGCATCGTCCGAGGGCTTCGTTGACGGCGCGCAAGGCAGATCGGTCCCTTCGGCATACGAGCGCATTTGCCAGCGGCAGGACGAGCCCCATAGCTGCCTGAGCATGCTGTCCGGTGGGTTCTCGCTGGGCCCCTCTGAACGGCGAATGCTCGCGCTCTACTTCGCGCTCGACACGGTGTGGGTCGGCGTCGAGGACGCGATTCGGGACATGGTGAACCCTGCCGCCCTGCGGGCGATGGTCACGACGATAATCGGAACGGCGCTCGTGATGCTGGTCGCGCCTGAGCCCATTACGAAGGTCATCGCGATTGCCCTTACGGCCTCTCTCATCGCCTACCTTGGGACCGGGCCGGTGTGGAATCTCGGGCAGGGGTTTCTGCGCTTGCTTGACGAGTCCCGGGACGCGGCGGGCTTCGCGGACCTGGAGCGGGCTGGGCATCGCTTCGGGAAAGTGCTGGGCGACAACGGGGCCCGTGTCCTGGTGATCGTCGCGCTGTCCGCGCTGGGCGGGAAGAGCGCGATGGCGGCACAGGGACCGAAGATGCCGGGCTTTGCCCAGGCTTCTTCCCGGGCGCAGCTTGAAGGGGGCTTCCAGCTAGCGGGCGCGCTGGCCGGGGAGGTTCAGGCAATCTCGATTTCGTCGGCCGGGGTGCTGAACGTGACGCTCGCACCGACAGCGGTTGCCGCGGTCGCGATGGGCGCAGGCGAAGGCGCTGGGGCTGTGGTGGGCGCTGTTGGAGGCATTCAGGGCGACCCCGACGGCAAGGTGCATCACATCTGCACTGATAAGAACACCGTTTCCGATGTGACCGGTGGCCCCTGGACTCAGAGGTTCGAGCGAATCTTTAGACGGGCTGAAATGAAGCTGAGTGATTCAGAGAACCTTGTGAAAATCCGAGGGCATAAGGGGCCGCACCCTCGAGAGTATCATGAGGCGGTTTTTGAACGGCTGGAGTTCGCGACTCAGGGATGTCGTGGGACCGCTAGATGCCGGGCTCGGTTGGTGGAAGAGCTTGCCAAGATTGCTCGGGAACTCATAAAGGAAGGGTCGGAACTGCGCTCCCTTATCACCAAAGGGGCCCGGGAATAGAGCATGGAACGGCGCTACTTCAGTCTGAAAATGGATGTATACGTGAAGGGCGATCATTGGAGCCTTGACGATCCAATCGACGCGCAGGGGCGGCAGCTTGATGATCTGTGGCTGTTCAGGGACGGGAAGCCTGTTGAACTTCACGAAAAGCTCAGAGTTCCAATCGAGCGACCAGGAGAGCCCCTGGATATTGAGTTCGCGGGAACCGCGTTCACGCCTGTCGTTAGTGAGCGGGTCGCGTCTGTTTTTCGCGAGATGGCTGCCGATGACACTCAGCTCTTTCCTGTGGAGATTGAGGGGCAGGTAAGGCCATTTTTTGTTTTGAATGTGGCGCGGGAGATTCGTTGTATTGACGATGGTGCATGCAGGGAGGTTCAGTTTTTTACTGCCGATGAGGAATTGCATGCAGACCGTGCCGGACAGTACAGGTCCGTTATGGGCCTGCGCATCGACAAGTCCAAAGTGGGCAACGTCAGGGTGTTCCGTCTGTGGGGCTGGAACATGCCGATCATCGTTGACGAAGAGATCAAGGATGCCCTCGAAGCGAACGGCATCTTCGGCGGCAAGTTCGAGGAGGTCTGAACCGCCCCACCGCAGTCCCTGACCTCGCCCCGGCGTCGCTCACAGTTGCGCCGGGGCGAGCTGCTTTGCGCGAGGGGCGTTCCGTTGGGCACAAGGAGGCGCCTGACTCTCCCGGGAGCGGGGCGCGGTAGATGGTCCCACTGCGCGCGGCTTCCTGGTGGTAGCTTCTGGCACCGGGAGGTCATGCGCCCTTGAGCCAACCGGCCAGATTGGTCCTTACTCTTGTTCTCGTGTGGGGGACTGCGACGCCAGTCGCGGCGGCGCAAGTGGAGCGCGCTGTACGCAAGCGCTCAGTGGTCGTCGCCACTAACCCCACCGATGCCCTCCCTGTCGTCCGGGTGGCGCGCGACACACCGACGGTCCTCCTGTTCCCGGCCCCCATCAACCGGAAGACCCTCACCTTCGACGAGTCGAGGATTCACGTCCTGGATGCCGGTGAGCGGTCGGTCATCGTTCAGCCGGTGGCCGACCTTGCCGAAGGCGAGCGCTACGAAGTTGGGGTCTTCTTTGCGGATGGCAGGGCGCCCGCGCGAGCTGCTTTCTCGCTGGTGACAGACCCGGCCGAAGTGGACATTCAGATCAATGTTCAGCGCCCAGAATTGGCGGGTGCGACATGCCCCGTTGATGAGCCGCGAGCGCCCAGCCCCGAAGACTTCGTGTTGCTGGGACTTGTTGATAAGGAAGGTGTCTCAGCTACGCCCATTAAAAGGTCCCGAGATGCAACGCAGGGGATTTCAGTTGTCTCTGCGATTGCCTATCGTGGAAACGGTTGGGTGCTTGTAGATGCAGATATACGTAATGAGGCCGGACATTCGCCGTGGACGCCAAGAGTCGCCACATTGACCGGCCGCGTTGGACTGCCTCTAAAGGCTCGGATTGTCCAAGTTGATTCGGGGGCAATTCCAGCAGGGGGATACGGGAGAGTTCTCATAGCTACTGAGACATCGCAGTTGAGTGCGAGCCCAGTGTTTACTCTGGAGATTGTTGGAGACGGGCGCACACTGACGCTTCCCAATGTGCGTTTGCCGAAGGCCGCTTCTGCGAGGGCTCCATGAACGTGATTTCGATATTCCCGCGTGCTGGGATGTCCGTTGATGGTTGGCGTGTCATCAGGGAGCTTGGGAACGGTGGTTTTGCAGTCGTTTTCCTAGTTGAGAAACACGGCCGCAGAAGTGCGCTCAAGGTGGCGCGCCACCGAGATTCAAGCGGGGACGAAAAGCAAACTCACGCAAGGACGCTCCGGGAGCTAGCGGCGCTCCTTCTCCTGGACCATCCGAACATCGTCAAGCATCGTGGGTATGGGTACTCCGAGCATGGGAACGTCTATCTCGCGCTTGAATATATTGATGGTTGGACGCTAGCGGAGTGGGCGGAACGAAAACACCCCACGGTGCGGGAGGTCTTGCAAGTCTTCGACAAGCTTTGCTCCGCACTGTCATACATGCACAGTCGCGGCGTCCTGCATCGGGATTTGAAGCTGTCCAACGTTCTGATTCGAAAGAGCGATGGAGAGCCAATCATCATCGACTTTAGTTGTGCGAACTACTCATTGGCCGAAGAGCTTACGGATGCGGGCTTGCCCCCAGGCACGGACCGCTTTCGCGCGCCTGAGCAATTCCAATGGCTCCGAGAGCACAAGGCGGAGCACCGCGCGAAGTACGCCTTTCAAGTCGCGGACGAGATTTTCGCGATTGGTGCGATGCTCTATGAGTTGCTGACCGACCCCCGCCCGACCGAGATTCAAGCGCGCTTTTCGCTCAACAGTACAGTCGCATTGCCCCCGCCCGCGCGTGCGTTGAACGTGCGCGTGCCGGAAGCGTTGAACGACCTCGTCGCGAGCGTCCTATCGCGGGACCCTGCAAAGCGCCCCGTCGACACCGAGGCACTACGTCGCGAACTAGGCGAACTCCTGGCCTATTCGAGCGCGGAGTACCTGACCCCGGTGCATCCACCGTCCGAGCAGCGGCAGGAGGAACCATCTGAACAGCGGGTGCCCCCAGTTGCGGACCCAAGCCTTCCTGGGGCGCCTACGCGTTCTGTCCGGGGATGGCGCGGGCTCCTAGGGGGCCTAGCGGCCCTCATCGTGCTCGTCGTGGCAGGGGGCTTCTGGCTCAGCCAGGGGGAACCTCCGCAGCCACGAGAGCCGCAGGTTGCTAGTGCGCCACCGGCTCCTAGTTCCCCACATTCCGCGCCGCTCACATCGGCCGCCCCTGCTATGTCACCAGTTAGCCCCCCGCCTGTGCCATCGACGGGCCTCGCGACTGCCGCACCGAAGGAAGGTTCAACCGTGAAGACGACTCCGTCACCCGAGGTCCCACCCCAAGGCCGCCAGCCACGCGGTAGGGCGAAGGCCACCGCTGTTGCCGACTGCGCGACGATGACGCTCGTTGCGGCGCTCGCGGCGGGCTGCCCCGGAGCCCAGATGCGTCCCGAGTCGTTCACCTGCCCGGCTGATGCGGAAGAGGTAATGCGGGAGGATCTTCGTTGGAGGGTGAACCAGCGTTTCGTGCTCACCTTAAATGCCCGGCATGGCCCGGACGATGACGTGTGGTTCACGGCTGGTTCGGAAGTGGTGGGAGTGGTTCCGAAGGGCGTCCCCTCGGACCAGCGAGCGGTTACCCCACCAGGGACACGCTTCTACGGCAAGGCTTACTTCCTATCGGACCGAATGGGCCGCTCGGAGGGGCCTGCATTGGTCATCCGCTATGACCGCGTGAAGCTGCCGGGGCAGGATGAACGTCCCATCTGCTTCGTCGTCGAGTCTCACTCTGAGGTTTACGAAGACGGTCGGGTGAAGTCGTACAATTCGGGAGGGGGTTACGTCGTTGACCGCTGGCCCTGAGATCCCGGACAGGACGTAATAGGTAGGAGGCCGAAATTGGGCCGACCAAGCCGTTTTGTCCTGGTGACCTGTGAAGGCGTTCCCTCGGCTGGATGCGGCAGGTAGCTTCCTTTGCCGCGTTGGTCGCGAGTCTGCGCACGAGGGGAAACGGCATGTCGCAAGCAATCGAGTTCAAGATCCCGCCAGGGGCGATTCTCTTCTCGGCGGATGGCGTCGGCTACGAGTTCCGCGAGGACTTGGGGCCGACGCACCATGGGATGTCCCTCTTCGTGGCGCGGCTTCGAAACTCCTCGGGGGAGCCTCGGGGAAAGGTGCTGCTGAAGGCGGTCCCTGCGCCATCGGTGAAGGAGGGGGGGCGGGTTCGGCGGGCACGAGCAAAGCTTGATGAGCAGGTTCGTCTTGCCACCTCCCTCGCGCACCCGGCAATCCTCAAGGTTCACGGGCTCCACAAGGTAGAGGGCTACTGGTACGTCAGCGCTGAGCATCCATCCGGGAACTCCCTGAATGAGTTGCTGACGCTCGCGGTCGAGTGCCGTCGATGGTTCTCGCCCCTCTTCGTGATGTTCGTAGGCTCGCAGGTGGCGGCAGCTCTTGAGCACGCGCACACGGCGAAGGATGCCAGCGGACGCCCATTGAACATCGTTCACCGAGCCATCGACGTCGCGCACATCTTCATCGACTGGGACGGGACGGTTCGGCTCGGCGACTTCGGTCTCGCGCTGTCCAACTTGCCGGGGCGCGTGGCTTCCTCTGTTCGCGGCCCGCGAGGAGACTACTTCTATTCGTCGCCTGAGATGCTGCTTGGCGGGCCCGTAGACGCGCGCTCGGACCTCTTCATGTTGGGGGTGGTGCTGCTCGAAATGGCGACGGGAAAGAATCTGCTCTTCCACCCGGACGCCCTCACGCCCGAGGTCATGGGCTCTTTGTCTGTGAAGAGTCGTCGGCGAGTCATTCAGGCCATCAAGCGGGCCACGCTGGCCGGGGCGTCACCCATGGTGGAGGACGCGATTTGGCGTGCCGCGACGCTGACGGATGCGGACGTGGACGCGATGACGGAGGGGCTTCCCCAGGGGCTTCGCGTGACGCTGAACCGGCTTCTTCGGGTCTCCCCTCGCGAGCGCTACCAGTCCGCCGGAGAGCTGGCCAAAGACCTAGCGGGCTGGGTTGGGGGCACCTTCACGAAGGCTGATGCCGCTGCGGAACTCAGGGCGCGTGCAGCTCAGGCAGAAGAGATGTTGGATGCGCTGGGGCTCACGCCGCCTCGCGGTCGCGGCAAGCGCCACCCGGATGACGTGACGACGTCCTGACCGGCAGACGGGGCGGGAGGGGAGCCGTAACAACGAAATGACAACGAGAAGCGGTCGGGGGCGAACTCGGGCGGACACTTACCGCACTGCAACCCTTCGAAAGTACATGCGCCCGACGGAACAAGGGGCCTTTACATCGCATACTTGAACCGGTGGATGGCGCGCGCCAGGGGCCCCTCGTGCGCGAAGGGCGCCCAGGCGCGAGTGAAGGGCGGCGGGGTGGCGCGGCATCGGGGGCACGTCTCCCCGGGAAACGCACCGGGCTCCGCGCAGGTGCGGCAGCACGCGGGAGGAAGCCGCTCCACCGCGGTGTCGCACGTCTCGCAGAAGAAGCCCTCTGGGCCCGGCAGCACCTTCGTGCACGCGAGGCACGAAGGGGGATAGAGCACGTCCAGCAGGGCTTTCAGCACGGGCCGTGCCCCACGCGCATCACGGCAGCAGGCCCTGGCGGTTCATCTCCTTGGACTGCGGCAATCCCATCACCTTGCACAGGGTGGGCGCGATGTCCGCGAGGATGCCCGGGCGCAGCTTCTGCCCGCGGAAGTCCGGGTGGATGAGGTGGAAGGGCACCGGGTTGAGCGTGTGCGCGGTGTGGGGCTCGCCCGTCTCCAGGTCCACCATCTGCTCGCAGTTGCCGTGGTCGGCGGAGATGGCCAGCACCCAGCCGTTGCGCTCGCACGCCTTGCCCAGCGCGCCCAGGCATTCATCCACCGCCTTCACCGCCTTCATCGCCGCGTCCAGCCGCCCGCTGTGGCCCACCATGTCCGGGTTGGCGAAGTTCACCAGCGCGAAGTCGTACTTCCCGGAGTCGAGCCGCTTCACCAACTCGGCCGTGACTTCGTAGGCGGACATCTCCGGCTTCAAGTCGTACGTCTTCACGTCGCGCGGGCTGGGCACCAGGTGCCGGTCCTCGCCCGCGTAGACGACCTCGCGGCCGCCGTTGAAGAAGAACGTGACGTGCGCGTACTTCTCCGTCTCCGCCGTGCGGAACTGGCGCAGCCCCTGGCGTGACAGCAGCTCCGGGAAGATGTCCTGCGGCTGGTCCGGCTCGAAGAGCGCCGGCAGCTTGAAGGTCTCGTCGTACTGGGTCATGCACACGTAGCGCCCCAGCCGCAGCCCGCCCCGGTCGAACTCCTTGAACTCCGGGAACGCCAGGGCCTGCGTCAGCTCCCGCGCCCGGTCTGCGCGGAAGTTGAAGAAGATCACCGCATCGCCATCCTGGATGCGGCCCACCGGCGTGCCGTCACCGGCGGCCAGCACCGTGGGCTTCACGAACTCGTCGGTGACCTTCTCCGCGTAGGACGCACGGATGGCGCTCAGCGCGTCCGGCGCCTTGGGCCCGCGGCCGAACACCAGCGCCTCGTAGGCCTGGTGCACCCGGTCCCAGCGCTTGTCGCGGTCCATGGCGTAGAAGCGCCCGGTCACGGTGGCGATGCGGCCGGTGTGCGTCTCATGGAGGAAGCGCTCCAGCTCCTCCACGTAGCCCAGCGCGCTCTGCGGCGGCGTGTCACGCCCGTCCAGGAAGGCGTGCACGTAGACATGGGCCACGTTGCGTTCCTTCGCGGCCTTGAGCAGCGCGAACAGGTGGTCCATGGAGGAATGGACGCCGCCGGGCGACACCAGCCCCAGCAGGTGCAGGGCCTTGCCGTCCGCCTTCACTCCGTCGAGGGCCGCGCGAAGCACGGGGTTCTGCGCCAGCTCTCCGGACTCCGCGGCGCGATTGATGCGCACCAGGTCCTGGTAGACGATTCGCCCGGCGCCGATGTTGGTGTGGCCCACCTCGGAGTTGCCCATCTGCCCCTCGGGCAGGCCCACGGCCAGACCCGCCGTCTGCAGCTCGGTGAAGGGGTAGGGGCTCGCCAGCTTGTCGAGGTGCGGCGTGCCGGCCAGGACGATGGCGTTGTTGTCACGCTCCTGGCGAATACCCCAACCATCCAGGATGCAGAGCAGGACCTTGTGCGCGGGCGTCATGCTCCGAACCCTAACCATGCAGGCGCCAGACGGGAGAGGACAAAAAGCGAGCGCGTCTATTGATACTCGCGGAAGGTCCCCTGGGGTACGAAACCCAGCCGGGAATAGACGCCCTGGCCCTGCGCGGACGCCTGGAGGGTGGCTGTCCGGTAGCCCGCCTCCCGGGCATCCAGCAGGGGTGCCAGCGTGAGCGCCGCGCCAATGCCTCGTCGCCGAGCGTGCCGCACGGTGGCCACCGAGTAGAGGCCCGCGACCCCCCACGCCCGGTGGCACTCACTGGCGGCGACCGCCTCGCCGTCCAGGTAGCCCACGAAGAAGCGGATGGGGCTGTCGGGTGCGAGCGCCACGTGCGCCGTCCTCGCGTAGAAGTCCAGCACGTGTGGGTCGGCGGGCTCCCAGTTCGCCGCGACGACGCGGGCGAAGTCCGTCAGGGTGTGTTCGTCCTCTGCGCGGCGGATGCACAGCCCCGAAGGCAGCGCGAGTCCTGGCAGGCGGGAGAGGTCCATGGACATGCCCAACTCCTGCTCGGCGTTCACCAGACCGTGCGCCGACAGGCGGGCGTCCAGGTCCTCGGGCGCGGCGTCCGGTCCCACCCACCATGCGAAGGGAAAGGCCTTGTCACGGAAGTGGGAGACGGCGGCGGCGATGCGCGCGTCCGCTTCGTGGCGCTCGAGCCGGGCCCGGCACACCACGTTGAAGGTGTTGCAGGGCAACCCGGAGTCGACGAGCAGCAGCCCGGGAGTGTCCTTCACGATGGCGCCGGGGAGGCTTCGCGCCAGATAGGTCATGTGCTCCACCTGATTGGCTTCCATGGCGGAGCGCACTCGCGGGGAGTCTGGTTCGAGGAAAGGCTGCATACGGGGACCCTACTCCGGCCGGGCGCGCGTCTTGTACGTGAGGACGGGCGCCAGGGTGGCCACCACTCGGACCAGCCCCGCTTCCACCAGGTCCGTCACCACGCGGTCGATGGGCTTGTACGCGGGCGGCGCCTCCTCGAAGAGGAGGTCCTTGTTCTCACACACCACGTGGCTCTTGAAGGCGGTGCGGGTGAGTGATTCCGCCGTGAAGCGTTCGCGCATCCGTTCCCGGGCGGCCGTGCGTGTCCACTTGCGGCCCGCGCCGTGCGCCAGGCTGTGCGCGCTGGCGTGGCTCTCCCCGGTTGGAATCACCAGGTAGCTCAGTGCGCCGCGGCTGCCGGGAATCACCACCGGCCCTTCGTCGGACGGCGCCGCGCCCTTGCGGTGCAGCCACTGCGTCCGTCCCGTGTCACGCCGAGGGGTGACACTGTTGTGGCACACGTCGAGGACTCGCTGGCCCATCGCGCCGATGCCGTCCAGCATCCGCCGCGCCACCAGGGCCCGATTGGCCCGGCCCCAGGCCACCGCGTGGTCATGGCGCGTGAGGTAGGTCTGCGCCTCGGATGAGTCGTCCGCGAGGCCGCCCGCCGCGTGCCGGTCCACATGGGCCCGGAGAATCGCTTCACCCAGGCCGCGCGAGCCGGAGTGCACCAGGAGCAGCAAGCGGTCCGCCTCCAGGCCCAGGGCGCTGAAGACCTTCGCGTCATGGACCGCGTCCACCCGCTGCAACTCCGCGAAGTGGTTGCCGCCGCCCACCGTGCCCAGCGCGGCCTCGTAGCCCGAGGACTTCACGCCGTGCTCCTGGAGGAAGCCTTCCGTGTCACCTGTCCACGGGCCTTCCAGGTCCAACTTGCCTGCCCAACGCTCGGGCTTGGCTTTACGTGCCAGCAGGTCCACGTTCCACAGGCCCATGCCACAGCCGATGTCACTGCCGACCAGATAGGGATAGAGAAAGCCTTCGGAGGTGAAGGCCGCGCCCACCGGAGCACCCTTGCCGGGATGCAGGTCCGGGAGGCCCACCGCCAGCTTCATTCCTGGCAAGCGGGCCATGGCTTCGAGTTGCCGCACCGCCTCGCCTTCCACCCAGGACTGGGCGGAGGCGATGACACGCACGGGCGCCTGCGGCGCGGAAGTGGGGAGATGTTCAGAGGAGGCGTCAGTGCGCATGCCCGGGCTGACGGCACCCGCGCGCCACGCCTGACGGTGGCGCCGGGCCCCGTGCCCGGCCGCCTACTTGTGGTACGGCTCGCCCTTGAGGATGGTGAACGCGCGGTAGAGCTGTTCGATGAGCACCACGCGCGCCAGCCGGTGAGGCAGCGTCATCTTCGACAGGGACAGCGTGAGGTTCGCCGCGTCCCGCACGCGCGCGTCGAGCCCTTCGTCCCCGCCAATGATGAACAGCAGGTCCTTGGCGCCCGTCTGCGCCTTGCCGACGTAGCGGCTCAGCTCGACGGAGTCGAGCAGTGAGCCGCGCTCGTCCAGGGCCACCAGCCAGTCCTGCGGCTTGCGCTTGGAGAGAATCGCCTCGGCTTCGGCGGCCTTCGCGTCGCCGGGCTTGAGCCGCTTGCCGCTGGCCTCCGCCATCTCCACCAACTCGAAGCGGGTGTAGTGGCCCAGGCGCTTGGCGTACTCCTGGACCGCGGGCTCATACAGGCCCGAGCGGTCCTTGCCGATGGAGAGGAGCCGGACCTTCACCTCAGGCCAGCTTCTCCCGAGACGCGTCGGCCCAGAGTCCCTCGAGGTCGTAGTGCGCGCGCAGGTCGGTGAGGAACAGGTGCGCCACCACCTCGCCGTAGTCGAGCAGCACCCACTGGCCCGTCTCGAAGCCCTCGGTGCCGATGGGACGCATGGGCTCGTCACCCGTCTTGAGCTGCACCTGGACGTTCTCCGCCATGGCGCTCACCTGACGGTCGGTCTCCGCGGAGGCGATGACGAAGTAGTCCGCGTAGGACGTCATCCCGCGCACGTCGAGGATGACGACGTCCTGCGCCTTCTTGTCCACCAGCAGGTTGCCGATGCGGTGCGCCAGCGCCTTGGCGGCCGGGTTCTCCGCGGGGCCCACCTTCTGGGGCGGGGCAACTGGGAGCTTCGCCTTCTTCTTCTTCGCGGGGGCCTTGGCGGCCGCCTTGGCGGGGGCCTTCGCCGCCGACTTCTTGGCTGCGGGGACCTTCTTCTTCGCGGGCGTCTTGCCCGATACCGTCTTCTTCCGGGCCGCCGGGGCCCGGGTGGTGGTCTTTTTCGCGGTCGTCTTCTTCTTCGTGGCCATGTGCGGCGCACCCTACCGCACCCTTGGCAACACGGAAGCGGTCCTCTATCTGTTGGTGTCCATGAGCGACGCCCGGCTGGAACAGTTCAAGAAGATGGTGGTGGACTTCCCGGACTCCCCCATGAGCCATTTCTCCCTTGGGAAGCTGTACCTGGAGCGGCGGCAGTACCCCGAGGCCGCCCAAGCCCTGGAGTCGGCCGTCCGGCTGGACCCCACCTATGCGGCCGCCATGGTGGCCCTGGGGGATGCCTGGGCCGGGGCGGGGGAGTCCGACAAGGCGCGCGAGGTGCTGGGCCGGGCCCGGGAGCACGCCCTGGCCCAGGGGCACCCGGGGCTCGCCGAGGAAATCGACGAGCGCATCGCCGACCTGTCGTAGGCCGCGCCCTCAGTAGCGCCAGGTGAAGCCGGTGCTGAAGACCTGGCGCGTGTAGGTGAGCGAGTTGCGGGGCAAACGGGTGCTCCAGATGCCCCAGGCCACCTCCAGGTCCAGCGACTCCGTCAGCGGCCGGGCCAGCTTCACCGACAGCGAGTTCTGCCCTTCGTCCTCTTCCACCAGGATGATTTCCGGGGAGAGGTAGATGCCGTCCGGATACTGGATGATGCCCAGCGAGCCCTGCGCCAGCAGGGTCACCCGCCAGGGCAGCCGGACGCCGGCGTTGGCCGACACCCGGTGCCGGCGAATCGTCTCGCCGTAGCTGTTGGAGGAGCTCTCCTGGAAGGCGTACGTCAGCCCCAGGGCCAGCGGGCCCCGGTAGGTGTACGACGCTCCCGCCGTCAGGGCTGCATCCTGACGCCGGCCGGCGAGGAATCCCGAGCCGCCCCCCGTCTCCGGCGGGCGTGCCCGGGGTGGGGTGCCGAAGCGCCGGGAGTTCCAGTCACCGAAGACGGACAGGCTGTGCCGCCGGTCGAAGCGGTAGCGGCCCAGCACACCCACCTCGGGGCCGCCGAAGTTGGCGGTGGGGTCTGGCCGGTACACGAATCGCCGGGCGCCTGCCCGCACTCGCAGCGCCAGTCGCACGTCCGGGGCGTATTCCAGGAACGCGGTGGTCCCCAGGTCCGAGTACGAGCGCGAGCCACCCCGCCGGTCCTTCGCATGGCCCTCCAGGCCGATTCCCAGCGCCGTGCCCAGCGTGTGTGACGCCTCCACCGCGCCTGACTGCACCAGCGTGTTCTCGTCCTGGTACAGGAGGTACACGCGCGTGCCCAACTCGTAGCGGCCCACCAGTTGGGCCTGTTCGAAGGAGCCGCGCCCCTCGGCGGAGCCCAACAGGCTGAGGGCGAAGTCCCGCTCCGGGCTGGGGGTGAGCTGGTCGGAGAAGTCCCGGGGCGCGTTGGTGTCCAGCAGCAGGCGGCCGGTTCCCCTCAGTGCCCCTTCCCACTCGGCCGCGGGCGCACGGCCGGCGGCGAGCATGGCGAGGACGAGCAGGAGCGGCGCAAAGGAGCGGACCACGGCGCGCGACCATACTCCGTCGCCGGAGGGCAGGGGCGGCCGTCCAATCGCTCCCACCGGTGACGACGCCCCCGGCGGCCCGTTACATTGGGCGAATGCGCTTTGTGTCCCTTCTCGCGGTGGCCTGCCTGGGCCTGTCCGCCTGCGCCTCCTCCTCCTTCACCACCGAGGTGAAGGGGGAGTCGACCGTGCCCGCGGGCCCGCCTGGCGTCGACACGCCCCTCAACGGCCTTCCCGCCATCAGCAGCTTCGCGGGGATGGACTTCGACAAGAACCAGGACTTCAAGAACCAGGGGATTCACAAGGGCGAGGTGACGTCCGTCAAGGTGGAGTCCCTCACGCTCAAGGTCCTCAGCCCCAATGACCAGGACCTCCGTTTCCTGGACTCAGTGGAGTTCTATGCCCGCGCGGGAGACCGGGAGGCGCGCATCGCGGCGCGCCAGGACGTGTCCGCGCTGGACCTGAGGCCGCCCAACCCCGTGCTGTCGCTGCGCGTGGACAACGTGGAGTTGCAGCCCTTCGTCTCCGCGCCGTCCATGAGCATCATCATCCGCGGCCGCGGCATCATGCCGGCGCGCGAGGTGCGGCTGCAGGCGGTGGTGAAGCTCCAGGTGGAGACCGGGCTCTTGTAGTCCGGTGCCGGGAGGCGCGTCCCTCAGGGGACGCCCATCTCCTGGGCGCGGCGCTCCAGCTTCGTGGCGCGGCCCTCCAGTTCCCTGGCCAGCGTCTCCAGCCGCGTGGCCTCTGCCTCCATCGCCGCCAGGTCCACGGGGCCGCCCGACGCCAGGTCCTGGGCGCGCTGCGTTTCGACCTGGGGCCGCCGGTCCGTGGCCCGGGATGACAACTGCGTCGGATAGGGGGGGCGGCTCGGGTCGACACCTTCACCGGGGCGTCCGCCCACGTTGGGGGTCGGATCGTCGGGGCTGTCACCCTGGAAGGTCGGCGCACTGGGGCCTGGCACGGAGCGCTCCACCTGCAGCGTCCGGTCGCTCCCCATTCGCAGGCGCAGCCGCCGGTCCTGGTCGTCGAACATCGACTCCTCGCCGAGGAAGTCGTTCATGCGCCGGTCCAGGTCGCGCTCCTCGCGCACCTCGGTGATGCGGCCGCGGAGCGCCTTCAGCCGCTCGCGCACCTTGTCCCGGGTATCGCGGAGCGTGTCCGCCTGGGCCAGCAAATCCTCGGGGTCATCACCGCCCGCGGTGGCTTTGTCCAGCGAGGGCACCTGGGACGCGGGCAGGGCGGCGCGGATGGCTTCCCGCTCGGCGCGAACGGAGCGCACCGCCTCCAACAGCTTCTCCCGCTGGCCCCGGTCCGCCGTGCCTTCCCACGCCGCGAGCAGCCGCGTCAGCTCGTCCGACAGCGCCGTGTGCAGGGCGAGGTGGGCGCGCTCCGCTTCGCCCTCCGCCGCGACGACGGCCTGCGCCAGCCCGGTGAGCTGACCGCTCAGCTCCTGCGAACGCCGCAGCGCGTCCTCCAGCTCCGTCCCCGCCATCAGCCGGCCCTGGCGCTGCGCCTTCAGCGTTTCGATGCGTGCGGCCAGCCCGTTGAGCTCGTCGCGCAGGGCCTGCTGCTGACCCCGCAGCGAGCGCGTCTCCGCGCGAGCCGACTGAGCCCTTCCCCGCACCGCCTCCAGCCCAGACGCGGCCTGACCGGGCATGGCCAGCAGCAGGCTCAGCAGGAGGGCGAGGGAGCGGAGATTCATCAGCGACAGCCCCAGAGCAAGGTGAGTGCCAGCCTGTCTGCCCATCCCCAGGGTTCGCGGCCACTCGGCGCCCAACAATTCCGGACACCTGGAGCATCCAGGGGGACAGGGGCGGAGGTGGGATACCGGTGAAAAGTCATGGGGGGCGGGGGCGGATGACAGATTTTCGAGGTTCAGCTCTCCTCGGGAGGCGTCCCCTTGGGGAGGAAGCCGTACTTCTCCAGCTTGTAGTACAGCGCGGACGTCTTGATACCTAGCAGGCGGGCCGTCTCCGTCTTCACGCCGCTGGCCTTCTCATAGGCCCGGGCGATGAGCTGACGCTCCAAATCCTCCAGGATGTCGGGCAGGGGGCGGTCGCCCTGGAGCACTGGCAGGCCCGCCTCGACGCGCGGGGTGCCACTGGCGGTGAGGTGTGAGGGCAGGTCCAGGTCGGTGAGCTGCTCACCTTCGGCGAAGACGAGCGCCTGTTCGATGACGTTCTCCAGCTCGCGCACGTTGCCGGGCCACGCGTGGCGGGCCAGGGCGCGCAGCGCGCTGTCGTCCAAGCCCATCACACGTCGGTTCACGCGCATGGCGTGCTTGGCCACGAAGTGTCGGGCCAGCAGGGAGATGTCCTCGGGACGCTCGCGCAGGGGCGGCAGTACCACCGGAACGATGTGCAGGCGGTAGTAGAGGTCCTCGCGGAAGCGTCCGGCCTTCACCTCGGCCTGGAGGTCCCGGTGGGTGGCGCTCACCACGCGCACGTCCACCTTGAACGTGTCCTCTCCGCCGACGCGCTGGATTTCCTTCTCCTGGAGCACGCGCAAGAGCTTCGTCTGCACAGAGGCGGGAATCTCGCCAATCTCGTCCAGGAACAGCGTGCCGCCGTCGGCCAGCTCGAAGCGCCCCAGCTTGCGCTTCACCGCGCCGGTGAAGGCGCCGCGCTCGTGCCCGAACAGCTCGCTCTCCAGCAGGGTCTCCGCCAGCGCCGCGCAGTGCACGACGATGAAGGGGCCGTCTCGGCGCGGGGAGCGCTGGTGGAGCATCCGTGCCACCAGCTCCTTGCCGGTGCCGCTCTCTCCGCGCACCAGCACCGTGGCGTCGCTCTGCGCCACCTTGAGCACCTGGGACACCAGCCGCTGCATGGGCTCGCTGTCGCCCACCAGGCTGCCGTGCGTGAGGGCCGCGTCCGTGTCGTGCGCGGCGGTGCGCGCCGTCAGTCGCTCCACCTGCTTGCGCGTGGAGGCCAGCTCCAGCCCCTTGTCCACCTTGGCGCGCAGCACCTCGGGCGGGAAGGGCTTGGTGATGAAGTCGTAGGCGCCTTGCTGCATCGCCTGCACCGCGGTCTCGATGGTGCCGAAGGCCGTCACCACCATGACGACGGCGCCGGCATCCAGCGCCTTGAGCGACTTCGTCACCTCGATGCCGTCCATACCGTCCATCTTCAGGTCGGTGACGACCAGGTCGAACGGTGCCTTGCGGTAGGCGGCCAATCCGTCCTGGCCACTGCGCACCGCGGACACGGTGTGGCCTGCCCGAGTGAGGGTGACAGCCATCCCTTCACGCAGCGTGTCGTGGTCGTCGATGACGAGGATTCGCGCCATGGCTTGAGTCGATTCTCCCTGCATCCCGAGGCCGGCCGCCTCCCGGGGCCGCCGGATGAGAGCACATCCGGACCGGCTCACTCCACCGGCTCAGGAGGTTGTCACATGTCACGGGCGTGAGAAGGTGCTGGCGCCGCCTGGCCGGGGGCAGTACGGGGAGGCATGGAATCCGAAGTTTCTTCCGCCACGTCCCTCCAGGCCCTGCTCGAGCGCCACGTTCCCGAGGACGTGAAGGAGCGAGAGGACCTGGAGCGCATGCGCCACTTCGCCCGTTCCCTGGCGCGGCCCTTCTCCCGGGAGCAACTGGAGGCCCACTTCACGGGCAGCGCGGTGGTGGTGGACCCAGAGGGCGCGCGCGTCGTCCTGTTGCATCACCGCAAGCTCCAACGCTGGCTGCAGCCCGGAGGACACGCGGATGTCACGGACGCGGGCCACATGGAGGCCACGGCGCTGCGTGAAGCCCGTGAGGAGACGGGATGTCGCGTGTCCCTGCACCCGGCCGCGCCCCAGCCGCTGGACGTGGACATCCACACCATCCCCGCGCGCCGCGACGAGCCGGAGCACCACCACCTGGACGTGCGCTTCCTCGTGGTGGCGGAGAACCCCGACGCCCTGGTGCATGACCCGGCGGAGTCCTTCGGCGTGCGGTGGCTCACCTGGGATGAAGCCATGACGCATGCGGACGAAGTGCCTCTGCGTCGCATGCTGGCGAAAGCCCGGCGCGTGGTGGCCTCCGCGCCCTGAAGCGCTCGAAAGCGGAAGCGCGCACGGCCTCGCGGTCAGGGGCACTGTGGCTTCGCGGACCGAGCGCGCGCGCCCGCACCCGGATTTGAAACAAAATATGGGAAACACGGCCTGATTGCCTTTGGGCCGATGGTGCCGCTGGAAAGCGATTGCAACCATGCCGTCCTGCTTGGGCGGGTGAGGGAGGCCATGCCGGCCTGTCACCTGTCGGGAAGCCAGGAGCCGTGCCCATGTCGTCCGCCGCGCCCCACCGTTACAGCCCCCCTGTGCTCACGCTCACCGCGCACCCGCGCTGGCTGGAGTCGATGTTGGAGTCCGTGCGCGACGAGTGGAACGCGGCCTGCTGGCCTCCGTTGTTCCGCGCGACGGCTGACGGCCAGCGTCCGCCGCTGCGTCACTGGCGGCGGGTGCTGTCCCACTTCTTTCTCATCGTCGAGTCCTTCCCCAAATACATGGGCCTGTCGCTGGCGAAGACGACTTACGGCCAGCGTCCCGGCGACGCGAGCGCCCGCCGCTGGCTGCTGCAGAACCTGGGCGTGGAGGCGAAGCATGCCGAGTGGTTCATCGACTGGATGCGCGGAATCGGCCTGGCGCCGGAAGATGTCTTCACCCAGCGTCCCCTGCCGGAGGTGCGAGCGCTGCATGAGTTCCTGCTCGACACCTGTGCGCACGGGACACTGGCCGAAGGCGTGGCCGCGTCCAACTGGGCGGTGGAAGGCATCACCGGCGTGTGGACGCGGGAGGTGGTGGAACCCTTCCGCGCCTATGCCGAGGACGGCGCGCGCATCGACGCGTATTCGATGATGTGGCTCAAGGTGCACGCGCGTTATGACGATCAGCACCCGGAGGAGGCGCTTGAAATCATCAAGCTGTCCACCGACGCGGGCACCGGTGAGCCCTTCCGCGTCCAGGCCGCGGCCAGGAAGTCGCTGCAGATGTATGCCGCCGCGCTCCACGCGTGCTGCAACGACTGAATCGCGCGACACCAGCGCACAGCCCTCTGGTGCGCCTCCCGCACAATTCGAGGCCCCGCGTGGGCTCGTGGGCCCCGTGTTTCATGTGCTCTGTCCGGAAGGCGGCAGCTTCCGGATGACCCGCCTGTCCGCTTCGCGCGGAGAGTGCCGTACTTGCGGGTGAGGACTTCCGGCTCTGCCCTCGGGGTGTGAGCCCATGGCCTCGGGGGGATGTGCCACATGAATGCCGAAGACAAGGTCATCCAGGAGTACCGGGGACGTGCGCTCAAGGTGTTCATGTTGTGGGTGCTGCCGGTGGCGCCCATCGCCGCGTATCTCAATGGCATGGCCATGGGCGTGGCGGGTTGGTCGGGCCTGATTGCGGTGGCGTGGGTGCTGCCGCCCATCATCGTGGGCCTGGGCATCGCCTATCCCGCGTTTGTGATGCACGTGCTGGTAAACGGCGCGCTGCGGGAGCGGCCGGAGGACACGCCCGGCGCGCGGCTGGAGCGAATCCTGCGCCTGCCGTGGCGCGCGGCGGTCGCATCCTCGTGGGGCGCGTGGACGCTGGGAGGTCTCTGGTTCAGCCTCCACGTGTGCCTGCTGTGGAAGAAGGACCTGTCCCTGGTCGTGGTGGGCACGCTCATCGGCATCTGCTTCGGCGTGGTGCAGGGCTTTCCCATCAGCGTCACGCTGGAGCGGTTGCTGTTGCCGCTGGCGCTGGAGGAGCAGCGCAAGGACCCGACGATGGCGCTCAAGGGCGGAGGCTTCTTCTGGCCGCGGCAGGCCTGGTTCATGCCCGTCACCTTCATTGGCTCCAGCATCTGCGCGTTGGTGCTGAGCGGGTGCGTGGTGCTGGTGAAGCTGCAAGGCGTCCGGGACGAACTGCACAATGCGCTGGTGGCGGAGGGCGCGCACGGCTCGGCGGAGACGCTGATGGGCATGGGCGGCATGCTGGCGGGTGAATTGGCGTTCGGGCTGGCCTGGGTGGGCGGATTGCTGGCGATTCCCGCCGTCACCACCTGGATGCTGGCGCGTCGTCAGGCACACGCGGCGGGCGCGGTGGGCGTGGCCATCGAGTCACTGTCCGCGGGGCGCGTCGTCTCGCCCGCATGGGTGTCCACGGATGAGATGGGGGACTTGTCGGCTGGTATGAACGCGGTGCTCGTTCGCCTGCGGCAGTTGCCCCTGGCGCTCAATGCCTCCGCCACGCGGCTGAGCGGCGCGGGGCGCCACCTTCGGGATTCGCACGATGAGCACCAGCAGAGCCTGGTCCGTCAGGCGTCCGCGCTGCACGAGGCGCAGATGACGTCGGAGGAGATTCGGCGCACGTCGCTGATGGCCGTCGAGCGAGCGGAGGAGGTGCTTCAAGTGGCCCGCCGCTCGGAGGCCCTGGGACAGCAGGGAGAGTCCGCCGTGGAGCGGAGTCTCAACGGCCTGGCGGACATCCGCCGCGTGGTGGACGGCATCCAGGAACGGCTGACGCGGTTGGCCCAGAGCACCACGCAGATTGGCGAAATCACCGAGACGGTGAAGGACCTGGCGGACCAGTCCCACCTCCTGGCGGTCAACGCGGCCATCGAGGCGGCGCGCTCGGGCGAGCAGGGGCGGGGCTTCGCGGTGGTGGCCCGCGAGATTCGCGGCCTGTCGGACCAGTCCATCCAGGCCACGCGGCGCATCCGCGGCATCCTCCAGGACATCAGCACGGGCATCCGCGACGCGGCGAAGATGGGGGAGGCCGGCGTGCAGACCATTGGCACGGGCCTGGACCAGATGCGGGCGTCAGGGGACTCGCTGCGGGAGCTGTCTCGCATCGCCCAGGAGAACTCCACCGCGGCCCGGCAGATTGCCGCCGCGGTGACACAGCAGGATGCCGGCTTCACGCAAATCTTCGACGCCATCGCGGACCTGTCGCAGCTCATGGACGCCACGCTGAAGCGGTTGGAGTCCACACAGGAGGCCACCGACACGCTGAGGGTCGTCTCCGACGACGTGGCGCGGATGGCGCGGCAGTTCAACGCGACGGGGTGACGGATACGCCGTGGCCCGGCTTTCCACCCAACGGCAGCGTGAGGATGAAGCGCGTGTCTCCAGGCGCGGAGTCCAGCCGCAGCGCGCCGCCGTGCGCGAGCGCAATCTTGTGCGCCAGTGGCAGGCCCAGGCCGGTGCCCTTCTCGCGCGTGGTGAAGAAGGGCTCGAAGATGCGCTCGCGCGCCGTGCCGGGCACGCCGGGGCCCGTGTCGCGGACCTGGATGGTGTAGTGGCCGTCTTTGGACGCGCCGGACACCTGTACGCGCCCACCCGGGGGGGAAGCCTGCACCGCGTTCTTCACCAGGTTGACCAGCGCCGCGGTGAGCAGGCTGCCGTCAGCTTCCAGCACCGCGGGGGAGGCGTCGATGTCCACCACGACGTCGCGGGCGCTGGCCTCGGCGGCCATCAGCTCGCAGGCGACGGAGAGCAGCGTGGGGGCCTCCACGGGCGCGCGGGCCAGGGGCTGCTCGCGGGCGAAGGCGAGGAAGTCCTCGACGATGCGCTGGAGGTAGGCGACCTCGCGTTGGATGCGCTCCACGTGCGCGCCCGCGTCGGCGTGGGCGCCGGCCTGGAGGTCCTCCTTCAAGATTCCGGAGAAGAGCGCGATGCCGCCAATGGGGTTGCGCACCTCGTGGGCCACGCCCGCGAGCATCATCTTCAACTGACGGTCCCGGCTCTCCAGGGCGCCGCGCATGTCCTCCAGCTCGCGCGCGAGGACGCCGATTTCCAGCGTGGGCTCCGGTGGCACCGGGGTCGTCAGGTCGCCCCGGCCGATTCGCAGCGCGGACGCCATCAGCCGCCGCAGCGGCCGGGCCAGACCGCGCGCCGTCACCAACGCGATGACGGCGAGCGCGCTCAGCGCCACCGCGCCCATGATGGCGTAGGTGCGTGACAGTCGCTGCAGGGGACCGAAGAAGGCGGCGCTGGCCTCCACTCCCACGGCGCCCACCACGCGGCCCTCGTACAGGATGGGCGCATACCCCGTCTTGTAGCGCTGTCCGTCCGAGCCGGTGAAGAGCACCTGACTGGCGGCGCGCTCCCCGGCGAAGACACGGGTGAGCTCCAGCCTGTCGCGCGCCAGCTCCGGCATCTCCGCGCCCACCGGGAGCCCGCCCCCGACGTCCACGCGCATCCGGCCCTGCGTGTCCACGGCGTAGACGCGGCGCACGCCACTGGCCTCCGCGATGTTCTCGAAGGTGCGGACGAAGTTGCGCCACGTGCGGGTGCTTGCCACGTCGTCGCCGGGTTCGATGGTCAGCAGCCGCTCGCCATGGACCTGGGTGGCGGTGGCGGCGGCGATGCCGCTGAGGCTGGTGCCCAGCTCTTCTTCCAGGATGACGCGCGCGAGCTGGTAGACGGCGGTGCCCGCCACCGCGACGAAGAGCAGGGTGGGCACGAGGAACGCCACCAGTAGTCGCGCGGAGAGCGAGCCCAGCGCGTCACGCCATCGCGAAGTGTGTGGGGCAACGTGGGGCATGTCCGGGGCGGGACTCTAATCGAGCCTCGTCTCCCTCGCGGGGGCGCGGCTGTGTGCTGCTGCCTGCTCGGATGGGGGTTGCCGAGGGCGCCTTCGTGTGCGTACTTTATATGTGGCGCCTCACGGCGCTGTCCCATGACCTTCGCTCGCTAACCCAGGCTTCCGTGATTGCCCTTGCCGCTCCGGCCGATGTGCCGTGGCGTTGACGTGGGCTTCTGTCCGGATGCGTGGGTCCCCGCTGTGTTTCCCAGTCGTCTTCCTGAACCTGAATGACCGGCGCCTTTGCGCGCGCGGCATGGAGAACACGTATGCGAAAGCTCAAGTACCACGTTGCCACCAGCGTCGACGGTTTCATCGCCCACGAGGACGATACGTACGGCGCCTTCATGCAGGACCGCCTCATCAAGGACAGCGAGCATGTCGCGGACTACGTCGCGTCGCTGGCGACCTATGCGACGGTGCTCATGGGGCGGCGCACCTATGACGGCGGCCTCAAGGTGGGGGTGACGGACCCCTATCCGAACATGGACACCTACGTCTTCAGCCGCACGATGAAGGAGAGCCCGAATCCGCGCGTGAAGCTGGTGTCGGACGACGCGGTGGGCGAGGTCCGGCGTCTGAAGGCGCAGGAGGGCGGTGACATCTACCTGAGCGGTGGTGGCGCGTTCGCCGGGCTGCTGCTCGCCGAGGGGCTGGTCGACGAGGTCCTGCTCAAGATGAACCCGCTGATACTCGGCTCGGGCATCCTGCTGGCGTCCTCGCTGAAGCAGGTGGTGGACCTGGACCTCAAGTCCACCAAGGTCTACGCCAACGGCGTCGTGCTGCTGCGCTACGCCGTGATGCCTCGGCCGCAGGCTTAGCTCGCGGTACCTCGGGAGGGAGCGTGTCCGCGTGACTTGGACGCGCTCCCTCCGGGTGTGGTTACTGGTGGAGGAAGGCGCCCTTCACCGCGTCCAGCAGCGGGTTGGCGCCGGTGGTGGGGTTGGTGCAGCCCTGGTTAAGGGTCCAGATGATGGTGCCGCCGAAGCCGTTGTCGCGGGCGTAGGCGCCCTTGGCGGCGATTGCCTCCGGGCTGTCATAGGAGACCCATCGCACGGTGCCGTCCTCCACGGGCGTGTTGAACGTGACGTAGCTGGCCGCCGCCACCGCGTCCCAGCGGTACGTGCCCGACGAGGAGAGCTAAGGGGATGCCCATGTCCAGCTTTGCCTTCGGGATGCCTGTGCGGGCCCAGCCCTGGAGGCTGGAGGACACGGACGTCGGCCGGTTGCCGGACGCGCCGTAGAGCGCGGACGTGTACCAGGACTGCCAGCCGTCCCATGGGCCAATCATCTCTCGTAGGACATGATGTTGATCTGGTCCAGGTACGGCGCCAGGTTGGCGAATCACGGGTCCGCGTCGCTGGCGAAGTTGCTGTTGAGCCACCCGATGGGGAAGGTGAGCAGCATGTTCGGCTTCGCCGCGCGGAGCTCCTTCACCAGCGCGAGCAGGTTCGGCTTGTCGGCCGCTTCCACCGGCTCCCAATCGATGTGGAGCCCGTCGTAGCCGAAGGTGTCCATGGAGTTGAGCAGGTTCTGTACGAACTTCGCCCGGTTCGGTTTGGAGGCCGCGGCCACCCAGCCCGCGTGCTCGCCCGCGCCGCCCACCCTGATGATGGCCTTGCGGCCGGCGGCGTGGGCTCGCTGAGCGGTCGAAGGCCGTGTTCAGCGAGCCATCTGGCTTGGGCGTCACGCGGCCGACGATCCGGTGAGCCATGCGTCTGATTTACGAGGAGGCTGAGCCTGTCAGCACCTTGAGAGGGCAGTTTCCCGGAGTACTGTTTGGGACGACTTCTGTAAGCAAGCGCAGGGTTGCTGGGGCGCTGGACCCCTTGGTGAAATCCTTCAGGGAGACCGGTCTACACCTCGGTGAAGCGTGCGCCCGTGGTCTGCTCCTGCTCGATGGCCACCTTGAGGTCTTCAGAGACAATCAGGGCGATGTCCCAGCCCCATGTCCGGAACAGCTTGGCGCTGCCCACAAGGCCCGGGTCGATGCGCAGGCCCGCGACGGAGCGGTATTCGCCCACTCGCTCGGGTTGGCCGTGCTCCGGCTTCCAGTAGCGGACTTCTCTGCTCGCGTTCGGGTCAATGCACCGAATGAGCTTCGTCGCTACGAGGATGAGGTATTGATCCGGCTGGCCTTCGACGTCCACGGGGATGAACTGCACGTCGTCGGGCGCCAGCTCCGAGAGGCGGGTTGCCACCTTGACGTGGACGATGGGGGTGGCGCTGATTCCCGCGGTCGAAAAGTCCAATGGCCGGCCTGTCGCGGTAACGGGGACTTTCATGCGGCCCTGGATGGAGATGGGCCTTCCAGCAGTGAACTCGCAAGCGTCCGCCTCTTCGTGCGTCACGGCACGTCGAGGCTCACCCAGATACCAGTGCCCTGGCTGGACGTCTTCGGACAGCGCGAAGTAGCGATGTGCCATGGCGGAGTCTTACCGTTACTTGCCCCGGGTCACGAGCCTGTTGAGCTCTGTTCCCTGCGTGATGACTTCCTCCGCCATTTCGCTGAGCGCCGAGGTCAGCGCCTTCCGACAGGACTCCACGGTGCGGCATGCTCGGGTTGCATCACGGAGTCTCGCGAAGACCAACGCATGATACTCCTGTGGGTGCGGTCCATGATGTCCCTGAACGGGGACGATGTTCTCTGGGTCCTTCAGCTCCATCCCCGCCTTCTTGAAGAACTCCTCGAACCTCGGTGTCCAGGGGCCACCGCGTGCCGTGGACACGCTGTTTTTGTTCGTGGCGAGATGGTGCCGGTGCGTCCAGCGTTTTGAAGAGTCCTGCGTCGACATGGCCACGGCGGTGGGGGCCAGGGCGACGGTAAAACCCTCGGCGGTCATCGCCACCGAACCCACGTTGCCAATGGACGTGAATCGAAGCCCTGCCTGGGATTCGATGGCGAGGGCTGCCTGCGCGGAGTTGGGCAGTGACGAGGACTTTGCCGCGAGCCCCGCGGTGCTTCCGATGGCGGCAGTGGCCAGCATGACGAAGACCCGGGCTGCATTCACGCCAAGGACTTCTCCGTAGGACTCGCCGGCTTCGCTGAGTTGCTCGAACGTAGTGGCGTGGTCCACCGTTCGGACCAGTGACACCCATCCGTCAAGCAGCCGCCACACCATGTCGACTCCCAGATAGGCAATGGCGGTCGCGGTGATGAGCGCTGCGACTCCCTTGCTCGTGGGTTCCGGCAGCGCCCAGAGAAGCAGATACATGCTCACCGACGCTGTCACCGTTGCCATCACGGCCTGAGGGTCCGTCATGCCTTCCAACGCTTCGGTGGTCTCCTCCCAGACCGAGTCCATGGCGATGGCCATGGCCAACGCGTACTTGCCGTCGCTCGCAATGAGCGGCCCTTCGTCCAGGAGGCGCAGGCAATCGCGAGACTGGCCCTTGCGGTGACACCACGGGCCGTACGCTCGCGTGAGTTCGTCGTCCGCGTACGACATCCGTAAGCGAGGACCTTGGTCGCTTTCGTCTTGGGGGATGAGCCGCTGGCTGCGGCCCTCGTACCAGTACACGCCGCTCCGCCGAGGTACGCCCATCAGGAGTCGTGCGTGATTCAGTGGCTGTCGAGCGGGCCGCACGTCCCAGGCGAGTCTCGCCAGCGCTTCTTGAAACGCACCAGCCTCTACTTGGGAAGCTCGTAGATTGGCCTCTGTCGCGTCCGGAGGTGCGACGAGGATGGGTGCCTCATCGCCGATGTCGAGACGCACGCGGCGAGAGGCCGAACAGCTCACGGCGAAGAGCAGGAGTGGCAGCAGCGCCCATCGAAGCAGCATGGAGGTCCCCCGGGATGGGCACCCCGTCATTTAGCGGTGCCCGCTCCCAGGTTATCCGTTGCCGCCAACGCTGTGCCCGCGTCGGCTCAGTCGAACATCGCGACGAGCGCGTCGCCGAGCGTCTCCACGCCGACGATCTTCATCTTCGGGCCTGCATCCTCCAGGCGCCGCGCGCTGCCCGCGGGCATCACCACGCGCTGGAAGCCCATCTTCGCGGCCTCCGCCAGTCGGGGCTCCACCTGACCCACCGCTCGCACCTCTCCCGCGAGGCCCACTTCTCCGAGCACCAGCGTCTTCGGATCCAACGGACGATTCTGGAGGCTGCTCACCAGCGCCGCGCACACCGCGAGGTCACACGCGGGCTCGGTGAGCTGCATGCCGCCCGCCACGTTGACGAACAAGTCACAGCCCACCAGCGGAATCTCTTCCTTCTTCTCCAGCACCGCCGCCAGCAGCGCCACGCGGTTGCCGTCCACGCCAATCGCCGTGCGCCGCGCGGTGCCGTAGCCCGTGGGCGCCACCAGCGCTTGCACCTCCACCAGCAGTGGGCGCGTACCGTTCAGCGTGCTCGTCACCACGCTGCCAGACTTGCCCACCGGCCGCTCCGACAGGAAGAGGGCGGAGGGGTCGGACACCTCCACCAGCCCCGCGCCCTTCATCTCGAAGACGCCAATCTCGTTCGTGGAGCCGAAGCGGTTCTTGTGCGCGCGCAGGATTCGGAACGGGTGGCCCCGCTCACCCTCGAAGTAGAGGACCGTGTCCACCATGTGCTCCAACACGCGCGGGCCCGCGATGGAACCTTCCTTCGTCACGTGGCCTACCAGGAACGTGGGCACCCCCGTGCGCTTCGCGTAGGCCATCAGCCGGCCCGCCACCTCGCGCACCTGGGTGATGCTGCCGGGCGCGTTGCCCAGCTCCGGCAGGTACATGGTCTGGATGGAGTCCACCACCAGCGCCTGGGGCTTCAACGCCTCCGTCGCCGTCAGCACCCGCTCCGCGTCCGTCTCTGCGAACAGGTGGATGGCCTCTCCCTCCACCCGGAGCCGCTCGGCGCGCATCTTCGTCTGTCGCAGGCTCTCTTCACCGGAGACGTAGAGCACCGGTCCGTGGCGCGCCAACCTGTCCAACGCCGCCAGCAGCAGTGTGGACTTGCCGATGCCCGGGTCGCCACCCAGCAGCACGATGGAGCCACTCACCACGCCGCCGCCCAGCACGCGGTCGAATTCGGCGATGCCCGTGCGCCGGCGCGTCTCCGTCTCGCCGCTCACTTCCTTGAGCAGCATGGGCCGCGCCGAACCGCCCGAGGCACCCCAGGCCGGACGTCGTTCATCCGCCTTCGGGTCCGTCTCCTCCAGCAGGGAACTCCACGCGCCACAGTCCGGACACTTTCCGAGCCACTTCGCCGTTTTGTATCCACACGCCTGACAGGTGTAGTGCGTCTTCGCCTTCGCCATGGGTTGGGTGAATAGCGCGGAACCCTGACGTTTTTGCGACCTTACGGGCAGGCACGACCGCAGAGCGGGCAGGCACCATGTCAAGCCCCCCGCGCCAAGTTGTACGAACGGGAGGGGCAACCCAGGTTTGCTCCCAGGTGGGCGTCGCACCCTGCGTCGCTAAACAAGCAAGGGAGGTAGTCATGGGGATTATCGCGTTTCTGGTCATTGGCCTTCTCGCGGGTCTCATTGCCCGCGCGCTCATGCCGGGCAACCAGTCGATGGGGCTCCTCGCCACCACGCTGCTGGGGATCGCCGGCTCCTTCGTGGGCGGTTTCGTCGCTTCGCTCTTCCGCAGTGATGGCCGCGTCTTCGACCTGCACCCGACAGGGCTCCTGTTCTCCGTCCTGGGCGCACTCCTGGTGTTGTTCCTGGTGGGCCTGGCAGGCAGGGGCCGCCGCGTCCACGTCTAGGGCCGCGCGTCAGTTGACGCGCTGAGTCCCTCTTGAGGGGAGATGGACCCTGGAGAGTCGTCAACCAACCTGCTCGCGGGCGTTGACAACTTTCCGGGGTCCACGCACGTTCGGGCCCTCATCCGTCCGTAGAGGAGCCCATGCCCGATACCGCCACTGTCTCCAGCGAGAGCGAGTTCTCTGGTCACGCCCACGTCGCCGCGCCGCCACCGGCGGGCGTGGACGTGCGCCATGACTGGTCGCTGTCGGAGGTGAGGGCCCTCTACGAACTCCCGCTGCTGGACCTGGTGCACAAGGCCCAGACGGTCCACCGGGCCGTGTTCGTGGACAACAAGGTCCAGCTCTGTTCGCTGCTGTCCATCAAGACGGGCGGCTGCCCGGAGGACTGCTCGTACTGCCCGCAGGCGGCTCGCTACAAGACGGGCGTCAAGGCGGAGAAGCTGATGGCCGTGCCGGACGTGCTGGATGCCGCGTCCAAGGCCCGCGCCGCCGGAGCCACCCGCTTCTGCATGGGCGCCGCGTGGCGCGAGGTGAAGGACGGTCCGCAGTTCGACAGCGTGCTGGAGATGGTGCGCGGCGTGCGCGCGCTGGGCATGGAGGCGTGTGCCACCCTGGGCATGCTCTCCGAGAGCCAGGCGAAGCGCCTGCGCGAGGCCGGCCTGTCCGCGTACAACCACAACCTGGACACGTCGCCCGAGCACTACGGCGACATCATCTCCACCCGCACCTATGAAGACCGCCTGCGCACGCTCAACCGCGTGCGCGACGCCGGCATCTCCGTGTGCTGCGGCGGCATCATTGGCATGGGCGAGTCGGTGGATGACCGCTGCAACCTGCTGCGCACCCTGGCCAACCAGGAGCACCACCCGGAGTCGGTGCCCATCAACGCGCTGGTGGCCGTGGAGGGCACGCCGCTGCAGGAGCAGCAGCGCGTGGAGACGGTGGACATGGTGCGCACCATCGCCACCGCGCGCATCCTGATGCCCCAGTCCATGGTGCGCCTGTCCGCGGGCCGGCAGCAGATGAACGAAGAGGCGCAACTGCTGTGCATGATGGCGGGCGCCAACTCACTCTTCTTCGGCGAGAAGCTGCTCACCACCGGCAACCCCGAGTACACCCAGGACATGGCCCTGCTGGAGAAGGCGGGAATCCGCCCCCTGGAGCCGCGTCAGGAAGGCTGAGCCCACCGTGAGTGATGAAGCCGTCGCGGCGGCGTGGGCCCGGGAGGACCTGGAGGCCCTGTCCGAGCGCGGCCTGCGCCGCTACCTGGAGCCCCTGGACTCTCCCCAGGGGCCCGTGGTGCGCGTGGGGGGCGAGACGCTCGTCAACTTCTCGTCCAATGACTACCTGGGGCTGGCCGCGTCACCCACCGTGCGTGCCGCGGCGCTGGCCGCCGTGGAGCGCTACGGCGTGGGCACCGGTGCCAGCCGGTTGGTGGTGGGCGACACCGCCGCGCATCACCGGTTGGAAACGCGGCTGGCCGCCTTCGAGCGCGCGGAGGCCGTGCGCCTGTTCAACAGCGGCTACGCCGCCAACACCGGCATCATCCCCGCGCTGGTGGGGTCGGAGGACGCCGTCTTCTCCGATGCCCTCAACCACGCCTCGCTCGTGGATGGCTGCCGGCTGTCACGCGCCCGCGTCTGCGTCTATCCGCACGCGGACGTGGAGGCGCTCACGCGCGCCCTGGCGGAGACGCCCGCGCGCCGCAAGCTGGTGGTGACGGACACCGTCTTCTCCATGGACGGAGACGTGGCCCCGCTGCGCGACATCGTCGCCGCGTGCCGGGCCCACGGCGCCGCGCTGATGGTGGACGAAGCGCATGCCACCGGCGTGCTAGGCGCACGTGGAGCGGGCCTCTGCGATGAGCTGGGGTTGGAAAGCGAGGTGGACCTGCGCATGGGCACGCTGAGCAAGGCGCTGGGCGTCATGGGCGCGTACGTGGCGACCTCACGCGAGGTGGCGGACCTGCTGGTATCCCGCGCGCGGCCCTTCGTCTTCTCCACCGCGCTGCCCGCGCACCTGTGCGCCGCCGCCGAGGCCGCCGTGGACGCCGTGGAGGGCGACCCGGACCTGCGCGAGCGGCTGTGGCGCAACATCCGTCGCTTCGCGGACGGCCTGCGCGGCTTGGGCGTGCGCGCCGAGCCTCGCAGCGCCGTGTTCCCCCTCATCCTCGGCGAGCCCGAGCGGGCGCTGGACGCCGCGCGCCGTCTGCGCGAGGCGGGCGTGCTGGTGAAGGCCATCCGCCCGCCCACCGTTCCCGAGGGCACCAGCCGCCTGCGCTTCTGCCTGTCCGCTTCCCACACCGTGGGCCACGTGGACCTGGCGCTGGAGGCGCTGCGCAGCGTGGGAGTCCGCCGTGGCTGAGCGTGGCAAGCCGTTCCAGATTTTCGTGACGGGCACGGACACCGGCGTGGGGAAGACGCAGGCGTCGTGCGCGCTCCTGTCGCTGCTGGCGGACGCGGGGCTGCGGCCCCAGGGCTTCAAGCCCTACGAGAGCGGCTGCGCGTCCCTGCGTGCACCCGCGGACGCGCTGGCCCTGCGCGCGGCGGCGGGCAGCTCGCTGAGCGTGGATGAAGTGTGTCCTCACCGCTTCCGCCTGCCCGTGGCCCCCGGCGTGGCCGCCAGCCGCCTGGGACGCGAGCCCGACTGGGACGTCACGCTGGCCGCGTGGCGTCGGCTGTGCGGGGGCAACGCCGTGGTGGAGGGGGCAGGGGGCCTGTTCGTGCCGCTGGACTCGAAGCACGACGTCATCGACCTCATTGCCACCTTGCGCCTGCCGGTGCTGCTGGTGGCGCGCGCGGGCCTGGGCACGCTCAACCACGCCGCGCTGTCGCTCCAGGCGCTGGCCGCGCGCCGCATTCCCGTGCGGGCCGTGCTGCTGTCGCGCGGGACGTCCGCGAAGGATGTTTCGGAGCGCGACAACCGGCGGCTCCTGGAGTCGCGGCACGGCGTCCCGGTGCTGGGACCGGTGCCCTATCTTCCCGACGCGCGGCGCCGCCATGCCGCGTTTCGCCGCGCGCTGCGGCCGTTGCTGCCCTGAACGCGCGGAGGCCGGAAAATCGGCCTCCGGCGCGTTTCCTTCCGAGGGCGAGTGCTACAGGTTGCGCAAGTTTTCGGGACATCCGGCCGTGAAATGGACGTGCCGTTTTTTCCGCGCGAGAACGCCTCACGAATGGCGGACATCATCGACCTCACGTTCCTCGCGGACGTCCGGCGGTTCTACAAGAAGCTCATCGACCAGAGGGGGCTTTCCTACTTCCTGCAAAAGGAAGGGCCTCGGCTCTTTCACATCGAGCCCTCCAAGGTGGAACTCGTGCTCCGGACCGCTCTGCGCACGCGCGACCCTCAACTTCCCCGGCCTCACGACAAGGCCATCGAGCACTGCCGCAAGGAGGTTCGCCGCGACCTGATTCGTCGTGTCGCGAACGCCATGCTGCAAACGGGCCTGTGAGCCGCTTCTCCGCGCGGACGGACTTCGCACGGACACCCAACCCGCTGGCACTGGCGCTCGAGAGGCTCCGCGCCAGCGGGCGTCCCCTCCTGGACCTGACGGAATCCAACCCCACGCGTGTGGGGTTGCCCCTGCCGGACGCGGCGCTCCTGGCCCCCGAGGACGCCTTCTCCTACGAACCCGAGTCCCTGGGGCTCGCCTCCGCGCGACAGGCGCTGGTGGCGGACTTCGCGGCGCGGGGCGCCCAGGTTTCCGAAGCGCACCTGCTGCTGACCTCCAGCACCAGCGAAGCCTACGGCTGGCTCTTCAAGCTCCTGTGCGAGCCAGGGGACAACGTTCTCGTCCCGGCCCCCTGCTACCCCCTCTTCGAGCACCTCGCGCGCCTGGAGGGCGTCCAGACGCGTTCCTATGCCTTGCCGCGCGCGCATGGCTTCGGCCTGGACGCGGGGGAGGTGGCTTCGGCGTGCGACGCGCGCACCCGCGCGGTGCTGGTGGTGAACCCCGGCAACCCCACCGGCCACTTCCTGCACGACGGTGAACTGGCGGCGCTGGCGGACGTGTGCGCGCACCGCCAGCTGGCGCTCGTCTGCGACGAAGTCTTCTCGCCCTTCGCATCGGCGCCGGCGCCCGGGCGCGTGGCCACCGTGGCGGGGCGCGCGCTGCCGATGCTCACCTTCGCCCTCTCCGGCCTCTCCAAGTCCGCGGGGCTGCCCGGACTCAAGCTGGCGTGGACGCACGTGGGCGGGCCCGCGGCGCTCCGTGACGAGGCGCTGGCCCGGTTGGACTGGGTGGGGGACACGTACCTGCCCGTGGGCACGCTCGTGCAGCGGGTCCTGCCCGCGCTCCTGGCCCATGCGCCGCGCTTCCAGGCGGCGGTGCTGGAGCGGGTGAGGGGCAACCGCCAGCGCCTGCTCGCGGCCCGGCCTCGCGACGCCAACTGGGACGTGGTGCCGGCGGAGGGCGGGTGGAGCGCGGTGGTCCGGATTCCGAGGGCGCCCGGTGAGGAGGCCACCTGCCTGGCCCTGCTGGACGCGGGCGTGCGGGTGCAGCCGGGCTACTTCTACGACTTCGGCGGCGGCGCCTTCCTCGTGCTGTCGCTGCTGCCCCAGCCCGAGGATTTCGCCGCCGCCGTCGAGGTGCTCGCGCGGACGTTGGGGCCCTGAGGCCCCGTCACGTCACTCCGTGGGCGGCGCGATGAGCTGCACCGTCTGGAACCCGCCGTCCTTCACGCGGAACAGCTCGTACTCGGACGGCGCCTCGCCCGTGGCGTCGAAGTCGAGGTCGCCGCTGGCGCCCGTCACGTTGATGACCTGTCCATTGCGGATGGCCGCGCGAGCGCCCGCGAAGCCCTCCGTGCCCAGGTTGTAGTTCAGGGACGTGCCTGCCTCGCCCGGCGTCACGAGCGCAAGGCCGTCCGCCATGCGCGCGCCGGTGATGGCCTGCGGGTTGTTGACGTCGGGACCGGCGGCGTACGCGGCGCCGAGCGCCACCAGGTACATGGCGTCATACGCGTGCGCGGTGAAGGAGTACTGGCCCGGGTCCGTCTGGTTGAAGGCGGAGCGGAAGCGCTGGGCGAACAGTTGATAGACGAGGTCTGGACGGGCCTGCGCTGGAGACGTGCCGTAGGAATCGTCCACGAGCGCGGCGTTGGCGCCCAGCGAGGTGAAGAGGCCCCGGTCCTTGCCGGCGTCGGTGAAGAACCACCGCTGGGTGTTCCGGCCCGCGGCAGCCGTCTGGTTGATGATGCGCGCGTTGTCCTCGGAGAAGCCGATGAGGACCTCGACATCCGGCAGACTGGTGGTGATGTGCTGCACCACACTGGAGACGTCGGCGCTGTTGCGGGCGTACTGGGCGGACGTCACGGTCCGCTGGGTGGTGTCGATGCGCCCCAGCGTCACGCCGAAGAGGCCTTGCCCGTAGGCGTCATTCACGTAGCTGATGCCGACCTTGGAGATGCTGTCGTAGAGCGGTGCGCCGTTCACCAGGATGGCGCCCTGGAGCAGGTCTCCGATGATGCGGCCCTGCAGCACGTCGGACGGGGCCGTCCGCCAGACGAGGCCTGCCGTGGTGCCGTTCTGGTCGTTGATGGCGGCGAGGTCCGGGCTGGTGGCGCTGTACGTCATCATCAGCACGCCGTTGGGCACGGTGAACGAGGACACCGCGAGCGCCTGGGCGCTGCTGGAGGTGAAGATCATCGGCACCTGGCGCTCACGCATCAGCCACTGGGCCTGCTCGGCGGCGCGGTTCGGCTCCGAGCGCGTGTCGCAGATGTGGAGGACGAAGGGCCGGCCGTTGACGCCCTCGCGCTGGTTGATTTCGTCGAGCGCCAGCTTGATGGCGTTGAGCGCCTGCACCTCGGACTCGTCCGGGCCGTCGGAGGTGCTCAGCGGCACCGCGGCGCCCAGGGGAATGGCGTTGGCCGCGGAGGCCGGGCCATAGACCACTCCACAGCCCTCTGGCTGCGGCAGGCAGTAGCCAGCGGTGCATACCTGCGCGGTTTCACAGTCAGAGGACGTCTCGCACTCGGTCAGCCCACTGGCGGTGGTGAAGCTGCACCCGGCCATCAGCAGGGTGCTTCCCGTCATCATCAATCGCAGCGCGCGCATCAGAAGCTCACCGCCATTCCTGCTCCAGCGCCCTTGGGCGCCATCGTGACTCGCACCTCACCCGCAACCGGGGGGCCATCCTTCGGGTAGAGGACGATGGCGGTGATGACACCGGCCAGTCCCACGCCGAAGCCGACGTCCGCCAGCAGCGCCCGGCTGCGCGTCTTGTCGGCGAACTCCTCCTTGGTCTCCACCCGGGTCGCTCCGTCGAACTGTTCACGCGCGTCGCGCGCCTGCATGCCGAACAGCACGCCCGCCACCACGCCTGCCGCGCCCACGCCGGCCGCGGCGAACGCGCCGATGCGCTGGCGCTTGTAGGACGTCAGCGCGCGCTGCAGCTCCGCCTCCTGCTGGCGCCGGCTCTCTTCCTCGGCGCGGCGGGCCGCGAGCTGCTCTTCTTCCGCCTGCCGGCGCGCGGTGTCCGCTTCGTCCTGGAGCCGCTGGCGCTCGGCGTTGGACGCGGCCGCGACCTGGTCTTCCTTCTCGATGAGTACCCGCAGCCGGTCGATGCTGCGTGCGCTGCGCTTGAGCAGCGTCGGGTCCGTGCCGTCGGTGGCGCCGACGTACTGCTGGTACCAGGTCACCGCCTCGCGCAGCTCTCCCGCGTTCTCCAGGGAGATGGCGATGTTGTAGATGAGCCGCGGGTGGGGCTGGGCTTCATGCGCCTTCTTCAGCGCATCCGCCGCCTCGCGGTACTTGCCTCCCTGGTACAGCCGCTCGCCGTCCTTGATGAGGGCCGCTGCATTTTTCCCGCGCTGTGCGAACGCCACAGGTGGCGCTAGCGCGAGAATCACCGACAACACGAAAGCCAGTCTCATGACCTGAGAGCCTAGCGCGGAGCTCCGGGAAGGTCGAAGAGCTGACTTTTACTTCCTGTGAAAAATGGAGAGGCCGCCCCCGCGCTCGGTGCGAGCGGGAGGCGGCCCCGGGATTTCAGGCTGCTACAGGCCGGCGGGGACTCAGTGGTCCAGGCGCGCCATCAGCAGCTTGCGCTGGAGCATCAGCGCGTCCGGCGCCTTGGTGCCGAGCTGCTCGAAGAAGACCTCCTGGCTCTTCAGCTCGGACTTCCATTCGTCCTCCTTGATGGACGTGACTTCCGCCACCACGTCGGAGGCCAGGTCCAGGCCATTGAGGTTGAGGCCCTGGTCGGCGCGGGGCACCCAGCCCAGCAGCGTCTCCTGGGTGGGGACGCGGCCGTGGACGCGGTTCACGATCCACTCCAGCACGCGCATGTTCTCGCCGAAGCCCGGCCACATGAACTTGCCGTTCTTGTCCTGGCGGAACCAGTTGACCTGGAAGATCTTCGGCAGCTGGGCGATGTGCTTCTGCATGTCCAGCCAGTGCTGGAGGTAGTCACCCATGTGGTAGCCGCAGAAGGGCAGCATGGCCATGGGGTCGCGGCGCACGACGCCGACCTTGCCGGTGGCCGCGGCCGTCGTCTCGCTGCCCATGGTGGCGCCCAGGAACACGCCGTGGGTCCAGTTGAAGGCCTGGAGCACCAGTGGGACGGTGTTGGAGCGGCGGCCGCCGAAGATGAGCGCGGAGATGGGCACGCCCGTCGGATCGTTGGCCTTGGGGCTCAGCGCCGGGTTGTTGGACATGGGCGCGGTGAAGCGGCTGTTGGGGTGCGCCGCCTTCTCCGCGCTGCCCTTCTTCCAGGGGCGGCCCTGCCAGTCGGTGAGCTCGTCGGGGACCTCGCCGTCCTTGCCCTCCCACCACACATCGCCGTCCGCCGTCAGCGCCACGTTGGTGAAGATGGTGTCCTTGGCGATGGACTCCATCGCGTTGGGGTTCGTCTTGTAGTTGGTGCCGGGCACCACGCCGAAGTAGCCGGCCTCCGGGTTGATGGCGTACAGGCGGCCATCCTTGCCGGGGTGCATCCACGCGATGTCGTCGCCGACGGTCTCAATCTTCCAGCCCTTGTACTCGGGGGGCGGAATCATCATCGCGAAGTTCGTCTTGCCACACGCGGACGGGAAGGCGGCGGCGACGTAGGTCGTCTCACCCTTGGGGCTGGTGACACCCAGGATGAGCATGTGCTCGGCCATCCAGCCTTCCTCGCGGCCCAGGTAGCTGCCGATGCGCAGCGCGAGGCACTTCTTGCCCAGCAGCACGTTGCCGCCGTAGCCGGAGCCGAAGCTCCAGATGGTGTTGTCCTGGGGGAAGTGGCAGATGTAGCGGCGGTCGGGGTCCACGTCGCCGGTGCTGTGCAGGCCGCGGTTGAAGTCGTCGCTGTCACCCAGCATGTCCAGCGCCTGCTTCCCCATGCGCGCCATGATGCGCATGTTCAGCACGACGTAGATGCTGTCGGTCAGCTCCACGCCCAGCTTGGTGAAGGGGCTGCCGATGGGGCCCATGGCGTAGGGCACCACGTACATGGTGCGGCCCTTCATGCACCCGGTGAACAGGTTGCCCAGCTTGGTGTAGGCCGCCTCGGGCTCCATCCAGTTGTTCGTCGGGCCGGCGTCCGTCTTGTTCGGCGTGCAGATGAACGTGAGGTGCTCCACGCGCGCCACGTCGTTCGGGTTGGAGCGGTGGAGGTAGCTGTTGGGGCGCTTCTCCGGGTTCAGCGGGATGAGGATGCCCTCCTTCACCGCCTGGTCCGTCAGCCGCTTCTTCTCCGCCTCGGACCCGTCACACCAGACGATGCTGTCCGGCTGGGTCATCTCGGCCATCTTGGCCACCCAGGCCAGGAGCGTGGGATTTTTCGTGGGGGCCTGCTGGCCCTCCGCCGCAACTTGCGTCGAAGCCATGGATTCGTCCTCGTGGTTCAGGTCTGGAGACAGGCCCCAAACGTTCTGGAAGGGGGGCATAAATGCAACCTGTGACCGACCGCCCGTCTTGGTACCGAACAGGCCGCTCCTAATTCCACTTATCAGCGGCCGGTCATCCAGAAGTAAACGGCGCAGTGCGCCACGGCACTCGCCATATCAGCGCAGCGAATGCAGGTTGGGGCGGGCCTTATGACCATCGCCATCGTCCTGGGTGTTGTCGTCGTCGCGCTGGTGCTGTTCTCGTTCGACACGCTTCCCATCGAGGTCAGCTCGCTCGTGGTGGTGTGCCTGCTGGCGCTCACCGGCGTGCTCACGCCCGTGCAGGCGTTCGAGGGGTTCAGCAACGACACTGTCATCTTCATCTTCACGCTGCTCGCGATGACGCAGGGACTCGCATCGACGGGCGTGGTTCAGTTGGTGGGTCAACGGTTGGCCTTCTTCGCCCGTTTCGGCCATCAGACGTTCGTCATGGCGATGATGGTGGCGGTGGCGGCCTTCTCCTCTGTCATCTCCAACACGGTGACGACGGCGGCCTTCCTGCCGGTGGCCATCGGCGCGGCCCAGCGCGCCAAGGTGCCCAAGAGCAAGGTGCTGCTGCCGCTGGCGTACGCCTCCATGTTGGGTGGCATGGTGTTCCTCTACGGCACCTCCACCAACCTGGTGATGTCCGCGGCGATGCAGCGGCTGGGCATGCCGGGCATCGGCGTGGCGGAGCTGGCGCCGGTGGGGCTGCCGCTGGCGATTGTCGGCATCCTCGGGGTGGTGCTGCTGGCGCCGTGGTTGCTGCCGGCGCGCGAGGGCCGCGGTGCCATGGAGGACTGGACGCTGCGCGACTACCTCACGGAGGCGGTGCTGCCTCCGGACTCGCGCTACGTGGGCAAGGAGCTGGGGGACATCTCGGAGGGGCTGGGGCTGCGCGTCATCGGCATCATCCGCGACGGCGAGGCCCTGTCCGCGGTGCCGGGGTACCGGCTGCGCGGCGACGAGCGGCTGCTCATCGAGGGCAACCGCGAGGCGATTCTGCGGGTGAAGGACCTGCGCGGCATCCAGATCCGCCCGGACGTGCGGCTGTCCGACGAGGAGCTGCACGACAAGGACTCCATCCTCATCGAAGCCAGCGTGCCGCCCGACAGCCCGTTGGTGGGGCGCAGCTTGAAGGAGACGCTCTTCGTGGAGCGCTACGGCCTGGTGGCGCTGGCCCTGCACCGCAAGCCCGCCATCCAGCGCGTCACCAAGCTCCAGCTCCTGGGCCGCACCTTCGGGGAGCGCTCGCTGTCCATGCTGCCGCTGTCGGTGGGAGACGTGCTGCTGCTGCGCGGCGCGCGCGACCGGGTGGACGAGCTGGCGCGGGGCGGCAACCTGACGGTACTCAGCGGCCACGAGTACCAGCCGCCGCGCTACGGCAAGGCGCTGCTGGCGGTGGTGCTGTTCCTGGGCGCGCTGGCGGCGGGCTCGCTGGACGTGGTGCCGCTGTCGGTGGCGGGCCTCACCGGCATGTTGCTGATGATTGCCACTGGCTGCGTGGACCCGCGCACCGCGTTCCGCGTGGACTGGCGCGTGGTGCTGCTCATCGGCTCCATGATGGCGCTGGGGCTGGCCATGGAGGTGAGCGGCGCGGGCGCGTTCGTGGGAGATAGGGTGGCGGCGCTGGGCGCATTGGGGGGCCCGCGCATGGTGATGGTGGTGCTGATGGTGCTGACCATCGTCCTGTCCGCGCCGATGAGCAACCAGGCCGCGGCGCTGGTGGTGCTGCCAGTGGCCATCAACGCCGCGCAGCAGCTCGGCGTGGACGCGCGGCCCTTCGCCATGGCGGTGACGCTGGCGGCCAGCTGTTCGTTCATCACCCCGCTGGAGCCCAGCTGCGTGCTCGTGTACGGGCCGGGGCACTACCGCTTCACGGACTTCTTCCGCCTGGGCACGCCGCTCACCGCGGTGTTGGTGGTCCTGCTCACGGTGGCCGTGCCCTGGGCGTGGCCGCTGGAGAAGGGCTCCTCGCCGGCGCCGGTGGCGCATCGCCCGGCCGTGGGCCTGCGGGCGCCCACGGGGCCGTGACGGCTCAGTGGATGGCGGCGCGCAGCCCCACGTCGGTGATGACCTGCGCCTCGCGCTCCAGCATCCACTCCAGCCGCGCCTTCACGCTGGTTTCGTCGCCTTCGGACGCGGTGACGGCCAGCCGGTAGAAGAGGGACTGATGGCCGTCCTCGGACTGGGCCAGCTCGCCGTAGAAGCGCGCCAGGGCCGGGTCGGTGAGGCCTTCGGCCAGCAGGGACAGCCGCTCGCAGGAGCGGGCTTCGATGACGGCGGCCACCAGCAGCCGGTCCATGCGGCGCTCGGCGGCGGGCGTGCGAATCAGCTTCTGCAGGCCTTGGGCGTAGGGGTCTCCCGCGTCCTTGGTCAGCGTGAGGCCGCGCGCCGCCATCAAGTCCAATACGCGGGCCAGGTGAGCGCTCTCCTCGCGCGCCAGCCGCGCCATCTGCGAGGGCAGCCCGGGCAGGTCCGGGTAGGCCTGGAGCATGGACAGCGCGTTGGCGGCGGCCTTCTTCTCGCAGTGGGCATGGTCCACCAGCACCTCGTCGAACCGCTCGAGCGCCAGGGGCAGCCAGCGCGGGTCGGTGGCGGCGTGAAGAATGACGGGGCCCTCTCCAGAGAGGGGACGGCGGGAAGGCGTGGGACGGCTCATGCGGGCGCGGACTTTACGCGGCCGGCCGCTACTCCACCAGGACGAGCCGCCACGTCCGTCCGGCCAGGTAGCCGACCTTGCGGGCGATGCGGGCGGTGCTCTCGTCCCGCTCGTCGATGCGCAGGGTCAGCCGCGGCAGCGAGGACAGCAGGTGGCGGGAAATCTGGCCCAGGCACAGCAGGGCGTGGCCCTTCTTGCGCTCGGCGGGCAGCGTGTAGAGGCCCTCCAGTTCCGCGCCGTACTGGGAGCGGCTGCCGATATCCACCTTGAACACCAGCGCGCCATTCTCCTCCAACACGTAGGTGCGGCGCTGGCGCACGCGCTGGATGACGCGGGCCTCGTAGCCGCGCGGGTCCTCGGCCAATGGGTCTCGCTCGTGCACCTCGCGCACGTAGCCCTGGGCCAATGGCAGCAGCCGGGGCAGGTCCTCTTCCTTCGCCAGGCGCAAGAGCGGGTTGGTGAAGGGGCCCAGGTCATCCGCCGACACGCTGAACAGCCGCTGCGTGCGCGACAGGCGTGGCTTGCCTGGGGCCAGGCTGCGCAGCAGCGCGTCCACCGACGATTTGTCGCCCACGGTGGAGCGCAGCGTCAGGCGCGAGGACAGCGCGTCCGCGATGACGCTGGTGGCGCCCGCATCGCTCGCGCTGGGCACCACCAGCCCGCCGTCGCCACCCACGAACACGGCGGCGGTGAGGACCTGGCTGTCGAAGCGACCGTAGAAGGCAAAGGGCACCCTGCCGCGGGGGGCGATGCCGAACTCCTCCAGCAACCCCAGCAGGTAGAGGTTGTGGACCGGGTCCTTCGACAGGAGCCCCCGAAGGGCTTCCGCGTCATGGGGACCAAGCTGTTCGACGGTAACGGGCATGAAGGGTCGGGGGCTCCGGCACCTTACGCAAAACCGGGCCCTACCGGCCAGTCTCCCCAGGGACACGGAACTCGAAGGGGTAGACGACCGTCGCCTTTCCTCCGCTAAAGGGCGCCGGGAAGCGGACGTCCAGCAGCGAGTCCAGCGCGCATGCCTGCACGAAGGGGTCGGGGATGGTGCTGGACACCAGCTCGCCCGCGCCCATCACCCCGCCTTCGCTGCCCGCTTCCACGGTGAAGCGCAGCTTCACTGTCTGCGGACCCCGGTTGCGTTGTGCCGCGTCCTCGAAACATTGCTGCACGAGCGGAGTCACCGCTTGGATGGCGGCGCGGATGTCGTCGGCGTGGATGCGGCCGGTGGTGGATTCGACCACCGGCTCTGCCTCCACCACGCGCCGCGGGTCCCCCGAGGCCGCGGGCGGCGCGGGCACGTCGGTCCGCGAGGACGGAAAGCCGGGCGGAGGCTGCACCGGTGGGGGTGTGGCGCTGGGCGGCGACAGGCCGGGCGTGGGGGCGATGCGTGTGCCGGGCGGTTGCGGGGCGGGCAGCTCTTCGGCGGGGGGCGGTCCGACGGGCAGCAGCTCGTCGTGGACAGGGCGCGTCAGCCAGTAGGAGAGGGCGGCGCTCAGGATGAGCACGCCCAGGCTCACGCCGGGAATGACGAGCCAACGGATGAGGGACGACCGGTCGGACATGGACGCCTGGAGGATATGCCTCCAGGGCTCACTTGCACGAGCGCTGCTCGGGCTTGCCCTTCATGCACTGGGCCAGTGGAGCGAACCGCGCCTCGGCTTCCGACACCGCGTCGTCCACCGGCTTGTCGCACTCCGCGGCGGCCAGCGTGCCTTGAATCTCGAAGAGGCGCAGCACTTCACGGCAACGCTGCTGGAAGTGCTTCACGCCTTCCTTGAACAGCGGCCGCATGACTTCCGGCGAGAAGCCGTAGCCGCTGGCCATCTGGAGCTGCGAGTCCGGACGGAACATCCACGATGAACGCCAACTGGAGGCCACCTGGTCGAAGCGGGCGGAGCCCAGCCACATGCTGGTGGCCGCCTTGAGGGCCGCGGGCTCGCGCGGGACGAAGCCCATGCCCGTGCGGCGGCAGAAGGCGTTGACGCTGGCGGCGTCGGCCACGTTCGCCAGGCGCTCCACGCAGACGTTGTGCTCCGCGAAGCGCCGGCCCACGGCGGCCATCTCCCCCTGCTGCACCTCACCCACGCGCGGCTGGGCGACGAAAAGGTCGATGGTGCGCATCAGCACGCTGACGGCGTTGTCCGGCGGGTTCTCCGGTGACGGCTCCACGCCGCCGGTGGAGATGACCAGCACGCGCTCGGCACCGCGCTGAACGGCTTGGAGCAGCGGCAGTCCGGAGCGCACGCCGCCGTCGAAGAAGGAGCCCTTCATCCTCCCGGTGTGTGACGGCAGCCACGGCACCGGGTCGGCGAGCACGGGCTCCACGATGGAGGCGACGACGCCGTTGATGATGCCCTCCACGCGCTGCTGTTCGGTGGCGTTCGGGTCGAAGTTCGCCGGGTCCTGGTCGCTGATGCCGAAGACGTCACCGGTGTCGAAGTCCACGGAGACGGCCACCAGCTCCGTGCCGTTGGTGAGCTGCTCGGGGACCACCGCCGCGCGGAGCTTGCCGTAGATGCCGTCGAACTGGACCAGGCCACGCAGGTTGGAGGCAATCTTCCAAATCCAGGTGTTGTTGACGCAGTACAGGTCCGACTCCACCGAGCAGGTGTAGTTGCTGACGAGGAGCTGGCGCGCGGCCTCTTCGTGGCCCGGCGTGTGGAACAGGTCCACCAGCGTGCTGATGAGCGCGCCGGTGCTGCTGCCCGCCGCCAGGTCGATACGCGCGTCTCCACAACCCTCCGGCGCCGGTTTGCCGCGGCACTGCTCCAGCACGCCGAGCAGGCGCCAGATGGCCCCCGCGCTGAACGCGCCATTGGCGCCGCCGCCGCTCAGGACAATGGCGTTGGATGGGCGTCCCAGCGTGCGGTTCCACTTGCGGACGCTGACGTACTGCGCGGCGGACTCGGCGCCTTCGCGGATGCCGCGGGTGAGCACCTGGATGGGCACGCGGTCCCCCTGGGCATCACGCAGGGCCACCAGCGACGCGGCGATGCCCAGCGTGTTGGCCAGGAAGCGCGCGGCGTCCACTTCGCGCGGTGAGGGCGCGGCGGGGTCCACCGTGGTGGGCAGCGACGGCAGGCCCCACTGCGGCGGCTCCATGGCGGTCTTGAGGAATCGCTCGTAGCACGCGCTGTTGCTGCCGCCCGCGCTCTGCTTCAGGCAGTCCAGTTGCTCGAGGATGGGCTGGGGCGCGTTGCCCATCGCGGACATCCAGCGCGCGGCTTCGGTGGGGTCGGCGTAGGCGTCCACCAGGTGCGTGCGGGTGATGCGCGCCGCGCGCTCCTGGATGGGCACGGGCAGCGGCGCCGCCTGCGGGTCTCCGGGTGTGTTCAGCGCGTCGAGGATGTAGCCCGTGCGCAGGAAGCAGCCGCTGGAGACGGTGGCCAGCGCGGTGAGACACAGCAGGTACGTGGTGCTCTGGTTCATGGATGTCCCCCCGAGAGGCGCGCGACGCCGCCGCGTGCCTGGGCTCGCCGCCTCGGTCGGGGAGAATGTTAACGCATGCGCGCGTGCGGGCGTGGCGCGGAGCGGAGTGTGTGGAAGGCGACGGCCGTGAGCCCTCGGGGACGGCGCTCACGACCGCGCCAGCCTTCCCCTACGGATACACCTCGCGGCGGGGCAGGGGGGGCTCCGTGGGGC
>NZ_SRLV01000190.1:0-2343 GCF_006518205.1 Myxococcus sp. CA005
GGCGGCGGCTCACCGTTGCCGCCGGGGTTGGGGCAGTCGGCGGCGGGCAGCGCGCACTGGGGCAGGCTGGTGCCCAGGTGGCTGATGACCGCTTCGATGGGCACGCCGCGGTTGGGGCAGTTGGCGCAGTGGTGCAGGGCCACCACCAGGTTGTCCGAATGGCCGATGACGGGCGAGCCGGAGGAGCCGCCCTGCGTGTCCGCGTAGTAGCCGATGTCGTTGGGGCCACCGGACTGGCAGGAGGCCTCGTTGCGGCTGTAGATCTCCGCGAAGCCGGACTCGTCCCGGGCATCCGTGGAGCGCACGGCGATCTTCTTGCCGTGGCCGGCCGGGTGCTGCGGCAGGTAGATGCGCTCGTTCACCACGGCGCCGGACGAGCGCAGTTGGAGGTAGCCGTAGGTGTTCACCGGGTTCTGGGACAACTGGATGAGCGCGTAGTCACGCGGCGCGTCCACCTTCACCAACGTGCCGCCCGGGATGACGTTGCCCGGACAACCGAACCAGCTCGCGCAGCTCGTCGAACAGCTCGCGCCTTCCGCCATGAACTCGTACTGGGTGTTCTGCGCTTCGCTCGCCGTACCGACGCAGTGCTGGTTGGTCATCAGATGGCCCTGGCTGCCCACGAGCCAGCCCGTGCACGCACCGGAGCCGTTGATGAGCAGACGCGCGACTGGACGAGCGCGGCCGTAGAGGGTGGGGTCGCTGGAGGCGTAGCAGGGCGCCCACTGCGTGTCGTCCGGGCCGCACAGCGCCTTGTCGTTCGACACGCCCATCTCCTCGTTGGTGTAGCCCCGGGCGTACCGGTCGATGGAGTAGCCGTGCTTGTTGAGGATGCCGCGGCGGTTGACGCTGTCGCGGCTGTGCAGCTCGATGATGGCCGTCTCACCGGCAATGTGGATGGCCCAGAAGCCACTGCGCGCACCCGGGTGCGAGTTGTCGTAGCGCCACGACCGGGAGTTGTCCGGCGAGCGCACCACGACGAAGTCGCCATCCTCCAGGTCGAGCCGCTCGAAGTGGGGCGCGATGTACGCCGCGCCCGCGTGGGTGATGACGTCCGTGTGGATGGGGCCGTCAGAGGCGCGAATCTGCGTGATGGCGTAGGGGTGGGTCGTCTCGAAGCGACGGAAGACGTCCTCGCCCACCTTCGTGAGCCGCTGTGACGAAGAGGAAACTTCTTCCTGCTGGCAGACCTCATCGGAGGCCAGCGCCGCCGGCGCCCCCGTGAGCAGCGCGGTGACAAGACATGCGAGTGGGATGCGTTTCATCGATTCTCCTGAGAGTGAAGCCCTGGCGGGTTTGACTGCACTCTCAGTTATATCTTGAGAAACTGGCAATTCCGTGTGATTGCCATGGGTTCCGTGGCTGGAACGGTGTGGTTGGAGATTTTCCGTTTCACGGTGAGTGTCGGTTTTCCGTTGCGGCATGGGGTTTGGGCCAGGGCCTTGGTTTCACTCGGCGCAGGTGCCCGTGGCGCCGGTCGTGCGGCCTGGCTGGCATGCCGCGGCCATGCGGTGGGAGGGGCGTCTCAGTCGCTGAGAAGGCGTCTAGAATCGGCCGGACATGGCCGAAAAGCTCGGAGCGATCCTGGTCCGCAAGGGCCTCATCACACAGGCGCAGCTCGACGAAGCCCTCCGGGCCCAGCTCATCTACGGCGGAAGGTTGGGCTCCAACCTTGTCGAGCTGGACATCCTCGACATCGACACCCTGGCCATGGTGCTGGGGGAGATGTGCCGCTACCCGGTGGCGCAGGAAGCGGACTTCGTGGCGGCACCGGACGCGGTGCTGCAACTGCTTCCCGCGGCGATGGCGGAGAAGCACCAGGCCTTCCCGCTGGAGCAGGAAGGCCGGCGGCTCAAGGTGGCGATGGCCAGCCCGCTGGAAATCGAGCACGCGGATGCGCTGGGGTTCATCACGGGTCTGCGCATCGTTCCGTACGTCACGCCGGAGCTGCGGCTGTTCCAGTTCCAGGAGCTTCGCTACGGCATCAAGCGCGAGACGCGTTTCATCCAGATGACCTCGACGAAGCGTCCGAATCGGACCGCGGCCGTGGCGCCGCCCGTGGCGCTCCCTTCGATGCCCTCCGCGCTGAGCATGACGCCTCCACCTCCCGCGCCCGTGAGAGCGGAGCCCGAGGCGGAAGGGATGTTCGGTGGGCTCGCGCCCGGGCAGTACTTGAGCGGCGATGACCCGGACACGGAGCCCGAGGATTCCGGCTCGGTCCGGTGGGAATCGGCCATGTCGGGGAGCTCGCATCCGTTGGACCCGCTGGCGTCGTCCGCGCCTCCGGTGGCGAGGATTGATTTCGGGGAGGACGGCGGGAGGCGGGGGGGGACGCCCGAGGTG
>NZ_SRLV01000191.1:0-2003 GCF_006518205.1 Myxococcus sp. CA005
TCGCCTGCGCGTGGAGTTGCCCCCCTCCGAAGCGGAGGCCGCCCGACTCCGCGACGCCGAGGCCGCCCACGACCGCGCCGAGGCCCTGGCCCGCCAGCGCACCGAGGCCGCCCAGGCCGCCCGCACCGCCACGGACGCCGCCGAGCGCGCCCGGCTGGAGGCGGAGGCCCGCACCCTCAAGGAGCGCGAGGAGGAGGAGAAGCGCGCCGAGTACCGCGCCAAGAAGGCCGCGGACGACGAGGCCCGGGAGCGCCGCAAGCGCGAGCAAGTCGAAGCCCAGCGGCTGATGGAGGAGGAGCGCGCCCGCGAGGCCGCCGCCGCCGAGGAAGCCCGCCGCGCCGAGGAAGCCGCCGCGCGCGCCAAGGTGGAGGCCGAAGCCGGCCGCACCCTGGCCCAGGGCCTGGACAAGACCCGGAACCAGGGCTTCATGGCCCGGCTCAACGGCCTGTTCGGCCAGCAGCGACAGGTGGACGAGTCCGTCCTGGCGGAGCTGGAGGAAATCCTCTTCACCGCCGACATCGGCGTGCGCACCGCCAACCACCTGGTGGAGGTGGCTCGCGAGAAGCTCAAGCGCAACGAGCTGAAGGACCCCGAGCGCATCAAGGGCCTCATCCGCGACGAGGTCGCCCGCATCTGTGACTTGCCCGTGCCGCGCTCCCTGGAAGGCGGCGGCCCGCCGCACGTCATCATGGTGGTGGGCGTCAACGGCGCAGGGAAGACGACGACCATCGGCAAGCTGGCCTCGAAGCTCACCAGCGAGGGCAAGAAGGTGGTGCTGGCCGCCGGTGACACCTTCCGCGCCGCCGCCACCGAGCAGCTCGACGTGTGGGCCGAGCGCGCCCAGGCCCAGTTGGTGAAGGGCGCCGAGGGCGGAGACCCCAGCGCCGTCATCTTCGAGGCCGTCAAGAAGGCGAAGGAGGAAGGCGCGGACGTCATCATCGCGGACACCGCCGGCCGGCTCCACACCAAGGCTCCGCTGATGGAGGAGCTGAAGAAGGTGAAGCGCGTCATGGACAAGGCCCTGCCCGGCGCGCCGCACGAGGTGCTGCTGGTGCTGGACTCCACCAACGGCCAGAACGCGATTCAGCAGGCCAAGCAGTTCCACGAGGCCGTGGGCGTCAGCGCCATCGCCCTGACGAAGCTGGACGGCACCGCGAAGGGTGGCGTCGTCATCGGCATCTGCGACGAGCTGAAGCTCCCCGTCGTCTGGGTGGGCGTGGGCGAGAAGGTGGCCGACCTGCGCCGCTTCGAGCCGCGCGAGTTCGTCCGCGCCCTCTTCGACTGAGGACCCGCCTCACTCCCCCATCAGCCCGGGGATGAGCTGCTCCAGCAGCTCCTTCGACTGGGCGTCTATCTCCTGGAAGGCCTCGAAGCCCTGCATGCCCTGGAGTGCCTCCAGGTCCATGCCGGGCAGCGACTGCAAGGCCTCCAGCCCTTCCAGGCCCTCGAAGCCGCCCAGCAGCGACTCCAGACGGGGCTTGCCCAGATCTTCGTCGCCCTTCGCCTCCCGCCACCAGCGCGTGCGCAGCCGCTCCAGCGCGCTCGCGTTGGCGGGGCTCGCCTTCGCCAGCTCCTTCGTGAAGCAGTCCTTGCACGTCCACTTGAAGCGGTACGTGTCCACGTAGGCGCGCAGGGCCTTGAGGAAGGCGGCGTCTCCCACCAGCTTCCGCGAGGCGTGGTGCAGCAGGGGCGCCTTGCCGTAGACGAGCGCGCCGTACTCCATCTCATCCGCGAAGTGGCCCGTGGGCCGGTCCGCGCGGCCGTCCTTCCCACCCGTCATCCGGTACAGGTGGTACTGCCCCACCAGCGTCTCCTGGCGCACCGACTCCGCCACCTTCTTGCCGTGCTTCCATTCCAGGTAGAGGAGCGCGGCGTACTGGGCCAGCGACTCGTCCACCACCGGCTCCAGGATGGGGTCCGAGCCCACGAGCCCCGCGAAGTACTGGTGCGCCACCTCGTGCGCCACGGTGAACTCCAGCGTGCGCTCCATGGCGCCGTTGAGC
>NZ_SRLV01000192.1:0-1939 GCF_006518205.1 Myxococcus sp. CA005
AACAGGTCAAGGCCGCATAGCTGGGGTGGCGCCGACAGGGGAGACCCCTGCGGTGAAGCCCACTGACAAAGCCCCGTTTCAGCGGGGTGAGCGAGTGCACGGGCCGTAACGGCGAGTGAATGCCCAGTCGAGGCCCCGTCAATTGATGCCTCCGGGTGCCGAGCCGCCACAACTACGGCGAAGGCAGCAGGGCGTCCCCGCAGAACGACCAGGGGGACGCACCACCCGGCGGGGTAGAGGGCGACGGCACGTGCACAAGGACATGAGTGGAAACAGGGAAGGGCTCCTCGTCCCGTGGAGAAAACCCGCGGAAGCAAGGTAGCCGTGGCGAGCCGATGAGGCGAAGCCCGGTGAAGGCGAGAGCCCGACGGATGGGGCCGTAGTAGCGACGAAGCGGGGTAATGCCCGTGGAGCGAAGGGCCCCTACCGGAGGTACTCCGAGCAGAGGAGCGAGGCGGGAGCGGGATGACAAAGCCCACCATCAGTCCGCAGGAACTCCGCGCGAGGATAGGCCATCGGGCGAAATCCGCCCCGACGCATCGCTTCTGGGGATTGTACGTCCACGTCCTCAAACCCGAAGTTCTCGAAGCCGCCTATCTGGAAGCCCGGCGCAACGGTGGGGCTCCCGGTCAGGACGGCATCACCTTCGAGCACATCGAGGAGCGCGGACGAGCAGGGTTCCTCGGTGCAGTCGCCGAGGAACTCCGCACGGGCACGTACCGCCCCAGACCGTACCGACGAAGAGAGATTCCGAAGGAGGGCGGCAAGGTGCGCGTCATCTCGATTCCGTCGATTCGAGACCGCGTCGTCCAGGGCGCCCTCCGGCTGGTACTGGAGCCCATCTTCGAGGCTGACTTCTCGGGCAGTTCCTTCGGGGCGAGACCGGGTCGGTCGGCGCATGAAGCCATCGACACCGTGCGCCAAGGGTTGCGACGGCGCAGGCACCGCGTAGTCGACGTGGATTTGAAAGCCTACTTCGACAGCATCCGGCATGCGCCGCTGCTGGAGCGGGTGGCACGAAGAGTCCAGGACGGCGAGGTGCTGGCGCTGGTGAAGCAATTCCTCAGGAGCACGGGGGACAGGGGAATCCCGCAGGGCTCGCCCCTGTCCCCGCTGCTGGCCAACATCGCGCTGAACGACCTCGACCATGTCCTGGACCGAGGACGAGGCTTCCTCACCTATGCGCGGTACTTGGACGACATGGTGGTGCTCGCCCCCGACTCCGAGAAGGGGCGGAGGTGGGCAGCACGGGCGCTGGAGCGCATCCGCCAGGAGGCGGAGGCACTCGGCGTGTCGCTCAACAAGGAGAAGACGCGGACGGTGACGATGACCGACCGCAACGCCTCCTTCGCGTTCCTGGGTTTCGACTTCCGCTGGAAGCGGAGCCCGAAGACTGGAACGTGGTACCCAAACACGAACCCTCGACGAAAGAAGGTCACCGAAGTTCTGCGCCGCGTGCGCCACGTCCTGCGGGACAGCCGAGCACTCGCAGTGCAGTCAGCCGTGGTGGAGGTGAATGCCATTGTCCGCGGCTGGGTGAACTACTTTCGGTGGGGCAACTCGTACCAGGCGCTCGACAGGGTGAAACACCACGTCGAACTCAAGGTGAGGCGGTTCGCGGCGAAGAGAGCGAAGCGAGGGGGCTTCGGTTGGAAGCGGTGGAGTAAGGACGTCGTGTACGGAAGCTGGGGGCTCTTTGATGACTACCGGGTGAGGTACTACGCCATCCTGAAAGCTGGCTCCCCGCCGAGCGGAAGCATAACCCCGGTGAGATGACGCCTTCGCGGTGAGCCGGATGCGGGAAACCCGCCTGTCCGGTTCGATGTGGCGGGGACCGGAGACGGAGTGATGGCGCGCTCTACACGGGCACGAAGCCGGAAACGGCGGATACGGCCAAGAGCAGCCTGCACACCACCGCGCCGGCCCCCGACCCGACCGC
>NZ_SRLV01000194.1:0-1588 GCF_006518205.1 Myxococcus sp. CA005
AGGCGGCTTCGCCTCGACCACGGGGGGCGGCGGAGGAGGGGGCGGCGGACGGAACACCACGTCCGTGCCCTTCTTCTCTTTGATGACTTCCGTCACCTTGCCGGCAGCGGTGACGGCGGCGATGCCCATCAGCGCGAACACGGCGACGGATGCCGTAGTGGAGAGCGCGAACCGCCGCGCCGATTGGACGTCCGGGCCGCTGTCGAAGGTCTCGAACATGACTGGACGCGCATATAGCGACGCCATGTGTCGGGCCTGTCCGGGGCCCGTGACACTTTGCTTCCATCAACTTGACGGAAGCGTCACGGCGCGAGCCCGCCACCAAAGCAACGTGGCAGGCGTGACACGGCGTCGGCGTCCGCCACCGCTCGCGGTGCGCCCATGCGGCGCATCTGCGACAGCAGGACGATCAGCAACCCGGTGTAGACGAGCGCGAAGGGGCGCCACAGGAGGACGTGGCGGCTCCATTCCGCGCCCAGTCCCGAGTCAGAGACCAGGAGACCCGTGAGGGCGATGAGCGCCACCAGCACCAGGTTGGGCCGGTGGCGGCTCTCCACCGCGGCGCGGATCAACGGCCAGGCCAGCACGTAGTTCGCGCGCCACGCCAGCGGTGACAGCAGGGTGACACCCAGGCAACACACGGCGATGAGGTCCGCCGGCCCGGGTCTTGCCCACACCACGGCGGCGACGAAGAGGACCATCGCCACGGCCTGCGCCAGCGACATGTCACCGGGGGGCACCACGGTGTCGGGCGGGTACACCAGCGCTAGCAGTACGGTGGGCAGGCCCTGGGTGTTGGACTGGAGCGCCCAGGGCGGCGTGGTGCGCGCCAGTGTGTCGCTCCACAGTTGGAATTGGACCAGCGTGCCGTCCCAGCCGTAGCGGGCGAGCGTGGGCAGGGTGAGAATCCCTCCCACCACGGCGGTGGCGCCGATGACGCGCCAGTGCCGGCGCCACAGGAAGAAGAGGCCGACGAGGGCGGCGGGCGGCTTGAGCAGGAAGGCGACGGCGAAGGCGGCGCCAGGGCGCCACACCTGTCCGCGTTCGGCGCCGAGCGTGCACAGGAGGATGAGCAACAGGATGACGGCGTCCACCTGGCCGTAGAACAGCTCGAAGGTGAAGGCCGGCAGCAGGGCCAGCGTCGTCAGCGCGGGCGCCCAGGCCCAGGGCGTGGCTTCCCCCGACGAAGGCGTGGCGCGCATGGTGAGGCGGGCCACGGCGGCGAGCGCGGCGATGGAGCCCAGGTTCCACAGGGCCACGGCGGCGCGCGCGGGGAGCAGGGTGAAGGGAAGGAACAGCGGCGCGGTGATGGGCGCGTACTTGAACGGCATGTGGCCGTCGGACAGGCGGTAGATGTCCGTGGCTTCCCAGAAGCGCTCCGCCGCCATGAGGTAGACGCGGAAGTCCACGCCCCTGCGGGGATGCTGACCCACGGCGATGGCGGCCACGGCCAGGACGGCCAGCACGAGCCACCAGGCCCAGCGCGCCCAGCGCGCGCTCACTCCAATGGATGTCCCCTCACCCGCGGCCGGTGGGGGGGATTCGGAGCCGGAGGGCCCCGGGGCGACGGCGGTCATCGGTAGGGTGG
>NZ_SRLV01000195.1:0-1486 GCF_006518205.1 Myxococcus sp. CA005
CACTACTGCGTCAGGGCCCCGACGGGTGGACGGGGAGATCGGGTGGGCTGCGCGAGGAGCGTGGGTGGTTGGAGCGGTGGCAGGTGGGGCAGCGCGGCAGCCAGGTGGCAATCCCCCGGGCCATGGCGAGCCGAGCGGTGATGAAGCTGTCGCGGAAATGGCGCTCAGGCCGAGAGTGGCTGCGCGTAGGCTTCAGCCGCCCCTCGGGCCGAGGGGGGAAAACGCCGCACGCGTTCAGCCACGATGAACGCGTAGCAGCACAGTGCTACCGAAACATGGTGGTGCCAGCCAGGGAAGCGGCGGCCTTCATAATGGTCCAAACCCAGTTCGCCCTTGAGTTCCTCGTAGACGCGCTCGGTTCTCCAGCGTTGCATCACCAAGCGGATGAGTTGCTTCTTCGTCCTGAAACCTGGAAGGGAAACCAGGAAGGAATTGGCGGGCTCGGCCTCACCGTCCCTCCACTCAATGAGTAGCCACAGCGGCTCTTGCTCGCGCTGGGGTACACCCGCGGCGACGACTCGGCGCAGGGCGAAGCGCGCCGACAAGTCCCTCTGGGGGCCCTGCCGCCAGGTGCACCGACGAAATCCCCCTCGCTCGTGAATGTGCAAGGCCAGGGCTGAAACGCTGCGCACATTGCCGCGGGGCCGTCCCTGGGCATCCAGCACGCTGACAGTCGTTTGAGGGTCCACTGCGACTGCGTAGTGCAACCCCAACGCGCGCAGGTGCGCACGAAACTGACTGGAAGTGCCATAGGCAGTGTCCCCCAGGATGACGCCCGGAGGGGCACCGTCCTGCACGGCCCGCTCAATCATTTGCAGCGCCAGTTGAGGCTTCGTCTTGAAGGGGACATCGTCGGGGATGCGAGCCTCGCGGCGGCGAGCCGCGTCGTTGGTCCAGCACTCGGGCAGGTACAACTCGAAGTCGAGGGGCAGGTGCTCGGTGCGGGTGGCGACACTGAGGCTGACGCCAATCTGGCAGTTGGCCACTTTTCCCGCCGAGCCGGTGTACTGCCGCTGCACGCCCACCGAGTGCTTGCCCTGCTTGAGGAAGCCCGTGTCGTCCACAATCCATGCTTCCACCGGCTCCCGCCGCGTCATCGCCTCCAGCGCATACCTCGCCGCCTGGCGCCGCACGTCCCGGTCGCTCCACCTCGAGTCCACGGCGAAGTGCAACAACCGCTGGTGCATGGCATCCACTCGCTCGGGGTCCGGACACGCGCGAGCGGCGATGGGCTCCACGCTCTTTCGCTCCCCCTCTCCCAGCAGACCCATGGCGTAGAGGGCGAACGAGCCGCGTCGGCTCTCCTCGCCGAGTACCTCGCCGATTTGCTGGAAATACCTCTCAAGCCGCTGCACCGCGGCGGCGTTCATGAAGGAGTCCATACCTGCTTCATGAGTGGGGCGGATGGCGGCCAATGCAATGAGGGCCTGCCCGCCCAGCCCTCCGTCGCCCACTCTCCCTTCTGCCTACCCCTGACGCAGTAGTG
>NZ_SRLV01000196.1:0-1444 GCF_006518205.1 Myxococcus sp. CA005
GTCCGGTTCGATGTGGCGGGGACCGGAGACGGAGTGATGGCGCGCTCTACACGGGCACGAAGCCGGAAACGGCGGATACGGCCAAGAGCAGCCTGCACACCACCGCGCCGGCCCCCGACCCGACCGCGTGAGGGGGTTCAGCCGATGCGCTTCATCTCCTGTTCTGCCGGGGAGAGGTTCGGAGAGGGCCGGAGACGGACGGGGCCCGCTGGCGTCCAGTTGCGTGTGCCACCTCTCCAGCGCTCGGGGTGACGGACTCGGGCACGCAGATACACTTGGTCGCGCCGGGCGAGGAGCGTTGCCTCGCGGCCGGAATGTCTGTCGTCCGGCGTGACGAAGCGGATGGCGGAGTGCCGGTGCTCGCTGTTGTACCAAGCCATGAAGCGCATCACCCATGCACGCGCGTCCTCGACGGACGCGAAGGGGCGCTGCGGGAAGGTGGGGCGGTATTTCAGCGTGCGGAGGAGGGCCTCGGAGAACGCATTGTCGTCCGAAACGCGGGGCCGGCTGAAGGATGGGGTGACGCCCAGCCACTGCAAGGTGGCCAAGAGCGTAGCGCCCTTCATCGGGTGTTGATGGTCACCAGGAAGCGCGGATTTCTGGTCATGGACGGCGAGAAGTTCGAGAGCTCCGCTGCCAGGGGCAGCGCTGGGTGCCGCCGAAAAGTTGAGGAGAGGAGCGCGAGCCGGTGGAGTCCGGGGCTGCGCGCGTCCTGAAAAGTCAGAAGGCCCACCAGCGACACCTGGAGGGCCTTCCTGGGGGCGCGCCCTGGTGTGCGAGAGGGGCGAGCCGGTGAGGAAGGGGTAGCGCACTCCGCGGCGCGGCGCCAGAAGTCGGCGCGCACGGGAAGGTGTGCGTGGAGTCATTGCGTCTGGTGGTGTGCGGGCGGCCGGAGTGCCGGAGGCTGTTCCAGCTGTGCAGCCGGTGCGACAGGGGGCAGCGCTACTGCGAGCGCAGGTGCGGGGTGCTGGCGCGCGCGGAGTCGGTGCGCGCGGCCGGGCGGCGCTACCAGCGCACCCGCGACGGACGGCATGCGCACGCCGAGCGCCAGGCCGCGTACCGGGGACGGCGGCGGAAAGTGACGCATCAGTCTCCCCCGCCAGGGGCCTTGGAGGTGACGGTGCCGCCCGCGCCGGCCCAGGCCACCACGCAGGTGTCCGCGGAGCCGAGCGCAGCGAGGCCACCTGCGTATGCACCACCGTCCATTCCGGCTTGCACGTCCTGCGGACGCGCCAATCCATTCCTCCGTCACACCACCCTGGCGCGCACCCGAATGGGCCCGCGCTGGCGACGCTACCCAGCCTGAGGAGGTGGGAGTGCGTATTCCGGTCATGGTGAGCACTCGTTCCGGCTCAAGCCGAGCAGCGATTCCGGCTGATGGCGAGCGGTCGGAGCGTCAGCGACGCTGGGTGGTTCATCCCTTGGCCTGCTTGCGGCCCTTCGT
>NZ_SRLV01000197.1:0-1443 GCF_006518205.1 Myxococcus sp. CA005
GGGTTCGACAGCGGAATGTGGACTCCGCGGGCTGCGGGGTTTGACAACGGATGAGTCGGCGCTGGGGTGGGGGTGGCCAGAGCGTGGTGCTTGGGTCCGGGCAACTCGGCCTTTGGCGGGGCGGACGTTTCGTCCTCCCGCGCGGCTCGGAACTGAATCAGCTTGTTGATGATCTCAGCCTTCTTGCTCTCGCCCAGGTAGGGGAAGCTGAGTCCGCGGTCGATGACGTAGCGACGTAGCTGCTTGACAGTCATCGCGTCCAATTCGCTGCGTGTCTTCATGTTGTTCTCGTGATGCTGCGTTGAATGAGGGCTTGGTGAAGAGAAAACGGTGGCGGGGCAGACGTCCCCCATTGAAAGCGGCTCAGATGCCACCCAAGGCCTGTGCAGCCTCTTCTCTGTCTCTGTGGATGGTGCAGGTCCTCATGCCCTTCCGGGGGCGGTGTTCGCAGTTGCCGTACAGGCCGAAATTCCTCGCAAACCCGCTGCCGGTGCTGGGCTTCTTTACAACTGCCCAGCAGTGACGAGGGTTGGTTGGGCGTCGGACGGACTCTTGGGCTCTCAGCTTCTTCGTGAGCTTTGCTTCTTCAGGTGTCATATCGACTGCGTCCCTTCAGGGCGGCAGCTCGTGCCGCCGCCCGCATACCCATGTCAGCGGAGGGCACTGTGCAGGACTTGCAGCCCTCGCTCTGCCTCTTCACGCGTCGGCCAAGGCCCGCCGACGCCGAGCAGCACCAGATAGATGCGGCCTCTATTGCCGTCGTCGAGGACCTCCGATTCGACGAGCCAGTGCTCCTGAATCGTGGTGCGCAGCTCCACCTGTGCGGCGAGAAGGTGGAGCGCCGCGTTGCGCTGGCGTGAGGAGGTGCCCTGGGGGAATGCGACCTCGACTTCCGGCTGTAGCTCGCAGCCGCTGCTGTGAAGGGCCAGCTTCACCTCCACACGGGCCCCCGCGAGCGCCTTGCGAAGTGCCACCGACACGAGGGCGTCGGTGGCTTGTTCCTTTGTCGCCATGCTGGGCCCTACTCCTCGGCCTTCGGAGCGAAGTGCTCGGCGGCCTGGGTGGCGCCCATGGCCGTGAGTTCCCGGTGCACCGCGCGCATAAAGAAGCGGGTCCGGCTCGGCAGGCCCGCGTCGCGCCAGGCCTTGTCCAGGGCGTCCAGGGCCTCTGCGTCGAAGGAGAGAGGGATGACGCGCTTGCCGTCCTCGCGCACCTTCACCTCGCGCTCGGGACGCGGGCCTACGTTGATTCGTCCAGCCTCCGCCTCCCGAATCTTCCACTGGAGGTAGGAGACGTTGCTGCTGCCCGTCGGACGCCCGACGACTTCGCGGTACTTCTCCTGCAATTGCTGCAGCGACATGCCCGCGAAGCGCCCGCGCTGGCGAGCGGGCTGCGTGCCCTCGGCCGAGGTGGTGGCCGGTGCAGCAGGGGCCGGAGGAGGGG
>NZ_SRLV01000198.1:0-1417 GCF_006518205.1 Myxococcus sp. CA005
TACTACCCGGTCACATGCGTGACGGCCCCCGAGGAGGTGCGCGGGCGCCGATGTGGCGCAGGCAAAGTGGGCAGTGGCCAATGCGGCGCAGCAGCAGGTGCTGAAGGCGGCGGCGCACTTCGGGCAGTGTCCAGCGTGCTCTCCTCCGGGGGGAAAAGCGCCCGGCGGAGCGCAAGGAATCCGTGAGCGACCATGCAGAGGGTGGCATGGTGGTGGAAGCCTCGCCACCCTCGCCCCTCGAAGTGGTCAAGCCCCACCTCGCCTTTGAGTTCTTGGTAGTCCCGCTCCACTCTCCAGCGCAGCTTGGACAAGCGCACCAACTCCTTGAGCGGCGTATTCGCGGGCAGTGAGCAAAGCGAATACTTCGTCGGCGCCTTCTCCTCCTGGGGCCACTCGATGAGCAGCCATACCTCTTCACTCGGTGGAGCTCGCTGGACGTGCCGCTCCGCCGTCCGCACTCGCACGGCGGCGAACCGGGAGGACTGCTCGCCCCGACTGCCCTCGCGCCAATAGACTGTCTGGAACTCCTCCTTGGGAAGTTGAAGCGCCAACTCCTCAATGGCCCATGGTTGCACGCCCTCGGCCACGTAGCGCGTGCGCGGGCGGCCGTTCTGGCCCGGCGCCCTCTGGGGCTGACGCGGCTTGGCACCGGGCGGCCACACCTTGTGCGTGCCCTGCACGCCCATCAAGTAGTGCAGGCCTCGCTCGCGCACGCCGTCGCGGAACTCCCGTGCATCGCCGTACCCAGCATCAGCCAGGACGAGGTGTCGGCGCACGCTCCACGCCATTGCGTCATCCAATTGGCTCAGCGCTATCTGCCACTTCTTTTGAAACTTCACTCCAGACGGGACACCGGCGGCCTTGCAGCGCTTCCTGCTGCGCGTCCACTCCTCAGGCAGGTACAGCTGCATGGCGATGCAGCCGCTGCCCTTCTCTCCAGCAACATGCAGGCTGACGGCCACCTGGCAGTTCTCCGTCCGCCCCAGGGTGCCCGAGTACTGGCGCGCCACACCCACCGAATGCACGCCCTTCTTCGGCAAGCCCGTGTCGTCAATGACGAGGGCCTCCAAGCCCGGTAGCTCGCACTCAAGCTGCCGCGCCAGGCGCCGCCGCATTTCGGAGTCGTCCCAAGCCGCGCCCGACACACACTGCTGAAGCCGCTGGCGCATGGCTTCTGTCTGCTCGGGTGCCTCGACGAGCCGGGCCGCCATGGGCTCGATGCTCTTGCGTTCTCCGTCGAGCAGCAGTCCGGTGAGGTAGCCGCCGAGGGCGCGACGTCTCTCGGTCCGGCCCATTCCCTCGGTCATCGAGTCCAGGAACTCGCTCAGCTCCCGGTCAAGCTTGCGTAACTGGGCAGGCGTCATGCTCCGTCAACACGGGGCGCCCGCGCCCAATTCATCTGACCGGGTAGTGTTAG
>NZ_SRLV01000199.1:0-1293 GCF_006518205.1 Myxococcus sp. CA005
CTGAAGTTGCTCCGGTTCCGCAGAGCGTTCCGCGCTTTCGCCCTCAAGCGGCAGCGCGGTGCTTCTTCTCGTAACCAGCGGGTGACTCGTAGTCGAGCGCGGAGTGGCGCCGGAGCGGATTGTACCAGCCCTCGATGAAGCGGAAGACGGCCATCCGCGCCTCGGCGTGAGACGTGAAGCGGCGGCGTGCGAGCAGTTCGCACTCGAGCGTGGCGAAGAAGCTTTCACACATCGCGTTGTCGTACGCGTCGCCGACGCTGCCCATGGATGGGCGCACGCCGGCTTCCTTGCACCGAAGCCCGAAGCCAATCGAGGTGTACTGCGTCCCTTGGTCGCTGTGGTGCACGACGCTTTGGGGCTGACGCTGCCCCACAGCCATGTCGAGTGCCTGCACGACGAGCTCCGTCTTGAGGTGGCCAGCCATGGCCCAACCGACGACTTTACGGCTCCATGCGTCAAGCACGACGGCGAGGTAGAGGAAACCGGCGTGCGTCGGAATGTACGTGATGTCAGCCACCCAGAGGTGGTCGGGTCCAGGGGCCGCGAAGTTGCGGTCGACCAGGTCGGGCGCAGGGCGTGCGCGCTCGTCGCGCGTCGTGGTGACGCACCACCTGCGGCGGCTGACGCCCTCAAGGTGCGCTGCCCGCATGAGACGGGCGACACGCTTGCGGCCGATGTGCACGCCCTCTGCCGCGAGTTCGGCGTGGATGCGCGGCACGCCGTAGGTGCCGTCGCTCATCGCGTGGATGGCGCGAATGCGCTTGCTGAGGCCCGCGTCCGCGACCGCGCGCTTCGAGGGCAGGCGCGTCCGCCATGCGTGGTAGCCGCTCTCGGACACCTCCAGGACACGACAGAGCGTCGTGATGCTGTGGACGGCCTGGTTCGCCTTCACGAGTCGGTACGCCGCTTGGGCGTCGCCACGGATTCCTGCGCGAACCAGGCCGCAGCTTTTTTTAGGATGTCACGCTCCTCACGCAGCACCCGCACCTCGCGCCGCAGCCGCTCGAGTTCGGCGCGCTCGTCCGAGGCGGCACTGCTCGCCCTCGGAGCTGGCCTGCTCTCGCCGTTGCTGCTGGGAGCGCTACGGCCACTACCCTCCAACTGCTTCTTCCAGTTGCGGATGCTCTGCTCGGTGCAGCCGAACTCTCGTGCGAGGCTCTTTCCGGAGCGGCCGGCTTTCAACAGCTCGACGACCCGCTCACGGAACTCCGGCGGGTATGGGGGACGTGACTTCGGCATCGTGGGACCCTTTTCGCACAGCGGGTGGAACTCCACGAAACCGGGGCAACTTCA